>NZ_JAEPRP010000129.1:0-20825 GCF_016652895.1 Ensifer sp. SSB1 | reverse complement strand
ATGATTGAGCCTTCTCGCATATTAGAGATGGCGATTGTCAAGACTTGGTCAAGACAAAGCCGACAAACGAACCGCGCGTAAACGCCGCATCGTGCTTCTGCGACCTCGTTGGAATTGCTGCATAATCGGACCTCAAACCGTTTCTGGTTTCGGCAATTATGCAGTAGAACATTGCAACCACATTGCCTGCGTCCGGGCCGCTTCAGGGTCCGCTTTCTGGAAAGTTCAGACATGCCTGCAAAACTGTCCGTGAATCTGAATGCCGTCGCAATGCTCCGCAACCGGCGCGATCTGCCCTGGCCCTCCGTCACTGCGCTGGGCCGGATTGCGCTGGAAGCGGGGGCTGCCGGTCTTACCGTGCATCCGCGTCCCGACCAGCGCCACATCCGCTTTAGCGATCTGCAGCCGATCCGCGACCTGATCGACGGGGCGTTTCCGGAGACGGAATTCAACATGGAAGGCTACCCGAACGAGGAGTTCCTTGTCCTCGTGGAAACGCATCGGCCGGAGCAGGTGACTTTGGTGCCCGACGATCCGGCGCAGGCGACCTCCGATCACGGCTGGGATTTCCGCAAGAACCACAACCTGCTCGGCAATGTCGTCGGCCGGCTGAAGAAGAAGGGCTTCCGCGTTTCGCTGTTTGCCGATGGCGACGAGGACCAGGAGGCGCTGCGCATCGCCAAGGAAACCGGCGCCGACCGCATCGAGCTTTATACCGGCCCCTATGGCGGCTGCTACGACGATCCGGAAAAGGCGGAGAAGATCGCCGGCGAACTCGGCCGCACCGCCGCGATTGCCGAAAGCCTTGGTCTCGAGGTCAATGCAGGGCACGACCTGACGGTCGCCAACCTGCCACTGCTTGCCAGACACATTCCGAACCTTGCCGAAGTCTCGATCGGCCACGGCCTGACGGCGGATGCGCTGGAATACGGCATGGCCGAAACCGTGCGCCGCTTCCGCCGCGCCTGCGGCCAGGAAGTCTGAGGCGCACTGCGCCTCCACACCATGACAGTCCGGCGTTCCATCGCGATTGGAGCGCCGGCAGAGTTTGGCACGGTTCAGCGCCCTTGCGCGGTGGCGCCGCGCTTTTTCGGGTACCCGTCCGTAACGCCTTGAACGCTGAGTCATGAAGGACCTCTTTGTCGTCACCCACACGGAATCCGTCCATCACCTGGAAGGCAAGGTGGGCGGCTGGTATGACACGGGCCTGACGGCGCGCGGCAGACGGGATGCGCAAGCGACCGCTGAACGCCTGGCGACTCTCGTCGGTTCGCGTGATTTGGAGATCCACAGTTCGGATCTGTTGCGCGCTGCAGAAACAGCGGCGGCGATCGCCGGGCGCCTGTCGCGGTCGGTCACGGAAACCGCCGATCTCAGGGAAATCAGCTATGGTGTCGCGGGCGGCAAGCCGCAGGCCTGGCTCGATGCGCGCTACTCCCCGGCGCCTGACGACAATCGGCTGGATCATGATTGCGGAATAGAAGGTGCGGAAACCCGACGAGATGTGGCGCTTCGCGTCTATCCTTGTGTCGAAGCGATCGTGGCGCGGCCTTGCGAAACCCAGATCATCGTCACCCATGGCTTCACGCTGACGCTCGTCATCGCCGCCTGGATGCGGGTTCCGGTCGAGGCGACGGGCTTTCTCAGCTTCCCGGCAAAGTCCGGAAGCATCACCCATCTGCGCCAGGATGATTTCTTCCGGAATCGGGCAGTTGTCGGTCTGGCGGATGTTTCACACCTGAGCGCCTGAGCCCGGCAGATATCCTGTAGCGGAGGTCGACCTTCAGGCAGCGCCAGTCGTAAATCATCTGCAAAAGCCAAATTCTCGCAGTCGAACTTTCGACTGGCGCGCGCAAACCCGCGCGCGGACTGCTATAGGTCGAATCCAGATTTCCCCTTGTGTGCCGCCCATGACATCTCCCACCAGCTTCCGCGAGCGCATCGCCCTCTATGCGCTTTTGACCTCGCTCACCTCGATCAGCATCGACGCCCTGTTGCCGGCCTTGCGGCAGATCGGCGCCGACGTCGGCGTCGCGCCGCCACTTTCGACCCAGCACATCATCTCGCTTTTCATCCTCGGCATGGCGTTCGGGGAGCTGCTGCTCGGGCCGCTCTCGGACGCGATGGGGCGGAAGAGGGCGCTTGTTCTGGGGCTCGGCGTCTATGGGATCGGAACCGTGATTGCGTTTGCCGCGGGTTCGCTCGAGATGGTGATCCTTGGCCGGTTCTTGCAGGGGATCGGGGTCTCGGGGCCGAAGATCGCGACCAGGGCGATGATCCGCGACCAGTTCGAGGGGGACGCGATGGCGCGCGTCATGTCCTTCATGTTCACGCTGTTCATTCTCGTGCCGATGCTTGCGCCGACGCTGGCGCAGGGCATCATTACCATAGCCGGCTGGCGCAGCGTCTTTGCCGTTTATCTCGGCGTGGCGGGTCTTCTCGGGCTGTGGCTGGTGATGCGGCAGCCCGAAACGTTGCCGATGGACAAGCGCATTCCCTTTCGGCCGCGGCTTCTGCTCGCGAATGGGCGGCGCATCCTGTCGCATCGCAGGGTGTCGCTGCTGATCGTGGCGACCGGGCTCGTCTTTGGCGCGCAGCTTCTTTATCTGAGCACGGCGGCCGACCTCTTCTTCGACGCCTATGGGATCGGCCAGACCTTCCCGCTCTATTTCGCCATGCTGGCGACGGGCATCGGGCTTGCTTCGTTCCTCAATGCCAAGCTCGTGCAGCGCTTCGGTGCGGAGGTCATGGCGCGACGGGGCTTTCTGGGATTGGCCGCCGCAGGACTGGCGATGCTCGCGGCATCCCTCTTCTGGGGCGGGCGTCCGCCGCTGACGGTGCTGCTGATGTTGGGCTTTGCCGCCTTCTTTGCGGTCGGCGTGTTGTTCGGCAATCTCAATGCCATGGCCATGCGTTCCCTGGGGCAGGTTGCAGGGCTCGGCGCGTCGCTGATCGCCTCCGGCTCCAGCCTTGTGGCGACCGTGTTTTCGATCGCGGTGGGCGCTTTCTACGATGGCACGGCGCTCAACCTTTCGGCCGGCTTCTTCCTGGCTGGCGTCGGCGCGCTCGTGCTGGCCGAGCTTGCGCTCAGGGCCGATGCCGCGCCCGTAGAAGCCATACGGTAGGCGGCGGCAATCGCCGGGCAGGGCCACGTGACGAGCCTTCCCACACCGGCCTCGCTGATGCGGATCCTCGGTTCGGGCCCTGCCAAGGCGGCGATGGGCTAACCGTTATAGACGACGGAAATCTTGTTTCCGGAGGGATCGCGCATGTAGGCGGCGTACCAGTGCGGCCCATAATGCGGCCGCGGGTTGGGGGCGCCATCATCCGTTCCGCCATTGGCCATGGCCGCCTGGTAGAAAGCATCGACCTCCCGACGGGACCGGACCATGAAACCGACCATAGAGCCATTTCCAGCGCTCGCCGGTTCGTTGTTGAAGGGTTTGCAAACCCACAACACTGGACCATTGCCGGTTCCGCCTTCGGAGTAGGCGCGCCAGTCCGGAAATTCCGTGTGCGTTTTCCAGCCGATCGTCGCCAGGGCGGCATCGTAGAAGGCATTGGACCTGGCAGAATCCAATGCGCCGACGGTCAAGTAAACGCTCATGATTTCCCCATCTTTTGTGGCGGTGAAGTCGGGGGGATTTATAGAGCGAAAAATGTGAACAAAGCAAGAACAAATTGCGGCGTAGACCGCGGCGAAATTGTCTCGCCGGCAGGAGCGGGGGCGGGTGCTCCGGGAGGTGCCTCGAGCCCGGCGCAAAGGGCCGGGCTCGCATCGTCGTGGTCGCTATCACTCAGCCGGCAAGGCGGGCCTTGCTCGCTTCCAGGAAGGTGCCGAGCTTCACCGGCGTCGCGCCCGTCAGCGATGTCACATCGTTTGTCACCATGGCGATGTGGCCTTCGCGGGTATTGGTGTCGAAGGAGACGACGATCGGGATCAGGAAGTCCGGAAGGCCGGCGCCCTTCAGGCCACCCGCAAGGGCATCGTCCGAAATGTGCACGACGCCAAGCGGCTTTCCGGTTGCCTTGGCGACGAGGGCTGCGATCTCATCGGTCGAGCGCTGCTCGCCGCCGGTCAGCGTGTAGGTGCGGCTCTCGTTCGTGGTTGCGGCAAGCGCTGCTGCAGCGGCCTTGGCGGCATCGGCGCGGGCGATATGGGCGAGGCGGCCATCACCCGATGAGGAATACCATTGACCGGTTTCAAGCGCATGGGGCAGCGCCATGAACAGGTTTTCCATGTACCAGCCGTTGCGCAGGATCGTGTAGGGGATGCCGGTCGCCTTGATGGCGTTTTCGGTGCCGAGGTGGTCGGGCGCAAAGGGGATGACCGATGTCTCGGGGCTCGGCATCGAGGTGTAGAGGATGTGCTTCGCACCTGCCTTCTGTGCGGCCGCTACGGCGGCCAGATGCTGTTTCAGCCGCTTGCCCGGCTGGTCCAGCGCGTCGGTCGAGATGATCAGGATCCGGTCGGCGCCGGAAAAGGCGTTGTCGAGCGATGCCGGGTCGTCGAAATCGGCGACGCGGGCCTGGACGCCCCTGGCCGTGTAGTCGGCAAGCTTCGCCGTGTCGCGGCTGGTGGCGATGATCCGGTTCGGTGCGACGCCGGACGCAAGCAGTTGATCGAGCACGAGCTTGCCGAGTTGGCCGGTTGCACCGGTGACGAGCAATGTATCGGACATGTCTTCCTTTTCCTCTTTCGGAATTGAGCGGCGAGATCGGGTTTGCCCACCTCGCCGGTTGCGGCCGGCCGCCTGGGAGGAGGTGCTGGCACATGGTCTCTTTTTGAGACTTGCTCTTATCTAGTAATCTCGATAGAGCTGTAAAGGAGGCAGTTTTTTCTCTCGTGGTTACAGGAAGGGTACCGCCTATGAACAAGGTGACGGGCGAGGTGAAGGGCAAGCGCGTGGCGATCATCTGCGGCGTGCCGATGGATATGGAGAATTGCCCGGTCCGCGATGTCATGGACAATATCGGTGGCAAGTGGAATTCGCTGATGATCCTGTCGCTGGCCGACGGTCCCTTGCGCTTCTCGCAGCTTCGCCGGCTGATCCCGGACATCTCCCAGCGCATGCTGACCCAGACGCTGCGCGACCTGCAGCGCGACGGCTATCTCCACCGCACCGTCTACCCGACCCAGCCGCCGAGCGTGGAATATGCGCTGACCGATCTCGGCCGCTCGCTGCTCGGCCTGCTCAAGCATTTCGTCGATTGGTCGGTGGAAAATCACGGAGCGATCCGCGCGGCACGCGAGGTTTATGACGCGGAGGCGTAGGCGTAGGCGCTTCGTTGCGGCTGCGTGCCACCCGAGAGCCGCGATTTCGTGCGCGCCGTGGTGGGTCTTCCTGTTTTGTTTCCAGCAATCGTTACGGAGTTTGCCCCTCACACTGAGCCTCTCCCCGCGAGCGGGGAGAGGGGACGTGGCCGCTCGCGGCCCAAACGAAGACACCCCGGAGGGATCGCGGGCGCCATCGTTGAGAAGGGGGGATGCCACGATTGACGTGAGCCGAGGGGAAGCGAGCGGGTGCCGCGCGTATCCTTCGCCCCGCCTGCGGGGAGAAGGTGGCCGGCAGGCTGGATGGGGGGCGGTTGCGAGGCGCGCGCGACGCCGTGTCCCACGCGGCAAACTTGCCCTAGCGCCTTGATTTTCCCTATAGTTTCGTCGAGCGTCCACGTCACCTCGGGGAATCATGAAGACACTTGATATCGGCATTGCGGGCGCTGGCCCGGCGGGGCTCGCGGCGGCGCTGATGCTGTCGCGACAGGGGCATCGGGTGGAAATCCTCGAGCGGTTCGCTGAGGCGTCGCCGGTCGGTTCCGGCCTGATGCTGCAGCCGACGGGCCTGACGGTCCTGAGTGCGCTCGGCCTGTTGCAGCCGACGCTTGCGCTCGGCAGCCGGATCGACCGGCTCTATGGCGCCGATGCAAAATCCGGCCGCACGGTGCTTGATGTGCGCTACGACGCGCTGGCCGGTGGCCGCTTCGGGCTGGCGGTGCAGCGCGCGGCCCTTTTCAACACGCTTCACGACGCCGCGGCTGCGGCAGGGCTGCCGGTCAAGACCGGCGCTACGCTGACCGATATTCGCATGGCAGGCGGCAAGGCCGTGCTGCTGGATGCGCAAAGGCATGAGGCGGGCGCCTATGATCTGGTGGTCGATGCGAGCGGCGCGCGATCGGCGCTCTCGGCGGGCTCCCCTGTGGCGCCCAAGCTTCGCGAGCTTGCCTATGGCGCCTTCTGGGCGACGCTCGACAGCGACGGGCTCAATCATGATCCGCACGCACTGGTGCAGCGCTACGACCGGGCAAAGGTGATGATCGGTATCTTGCCGGCGGGCCGCGCGCGGATGGGCGAGCGCGAGCGCGTCGCCTTCTTCTGGAGTTTGCGGGTAGCGGATGCGGACGCGATACGACAGGCCGGGCTCGACCGCTGGAAGGCACGTATCCGCGATTACTGGCCGGATTGTGCGCCCTTGCTCGATCAGATCACCGACTGGGAGCAACTGACGCTGGCGCGCTATGCGCATCGCACCATGCGCCGACCGGTCTCCGGCCGCATCGCCTTTGTTGGCGACAGTGCCCATTCGACCAGCCCGCAGCTCGGGCAGGGGGCGAATATGGCGCTGCTCGATGTCGCAGCACTTGTGCATGCGCTGGAGACTGCCGGCGATCTCGATGTCGCACTTGCCGCCTATGCCGCCGCACGCCGCAACCATGTCGCGCTGTTCCAGCTGCTTTCGCTCCTCTTTACGCCCTTCTACCAGTCGGACTCCACGGCTCTCGCCTGGCTGCGTGACCGGCTGGTGGCGACTGTCGCGCGCACGCCGCCGATGCAGGCGCTGCTCGCCTCGATCGTCTCGGGCACGCTGATCGACCCGTTCAAGCCGGCAGGACTAGCCGAATGCGACTGGCAGGCGGTCGGCGCGCGCACGCAGCACCTATCGGCCGGACCACCGAAAACGGCAAGCGCCTAAGAGGTACTGCGGGGGCGCAGTTTCCACCATAAAGGTGGCTGCGAATCCTGTAGGGAGATAGGGGCGGCAGTGTTGCCGGTCGGAATGGTGGATGCGGAGCGTGCGATGACCAACAGTGTGGCGGCAATTCTCGTGCATGTTCCGGATCCGGAAGCGGGTCTTGCCTGGTACGCCAGCGCCTTCCCCGAAGCGGAACGGTTTCGGCTCGACGAATTCGATTTCAGCTACTTGCGGATCGGCGCCATCGATCTCGAAATCGTCCAGGCGGACGAGAAGGTGGCGAGCGGTGCTGCAGGCTCCGTCGTCTATTGGGCGGTCGACGATCTCGACCGTGCGCTTGCGCATTTCGAAGCGCTCGGCGCGCATCTCTATCGCGGGCCGATGGCGATACAGGAGGGGTACTGGATGTGCCAGGTGCGGGATCCCTGGGGCAATTGCATAGGCCTTCGCGGGGCGAGGCCTGGGCACAAGGGAGACGAAGCCTGATGGTAGAAGGTCCCGTCACCTGCGAAATTCGCTACCGGCTCGATGAAAGCCGGTTGGCGGAATTCGAGGCCTATGCCCAAACCTGGATGACCCTGATCGAGCGTCACGGCGGCAGACATCACGGCTATTTCATCCCGCGCGAAAAGCCCGAAGGCATCGCGACGAGTTTCCCCGGCGTCGGCGCGGAGGGCGGTGGTGATGTCGCCGTGGCGCTCTTCACCTTTCCGGACGAGGAGGCGTATCGGCGCTATCGCCGTGAGGTTGCTGAAGATCCGGATGGCATTGCGGCCAATGCGCGGTATGCGGATGATCCGCCTTTCCTCAGCTACGACCGCATCTTCCTGCAGCCGCTTCCAAGAGCCGAATGACCGGACGCAAGCAAAGGCGGGGTTGCGCCCTCTTTGCTTGCGCCTCTTTCGTTTTTTCGTTCAGGCAGCCCATGCCAGCGCAGGGTTCTTCAATGCGAACTCGACGGCGGCTTCTGCGTGGATCGCGGTGGAATCGAAGCCCGGCAGCGGCAGGGCGCGCGGGTCGAGGGTCAGGCAGATCTCGGTGCAGCCGAGGATGACGGAGTCGGCGCCCTGGGCTTCCGCCTTGTCGATCAGGTCGATCAGCGCCCGGCGGGAAGAGCGCAGCACCTTGCCGGCGCAGAGTTCGTCGAAGATGATGTTATGGGTTAGTGCCCGGCCCTCGGCATCCGGCACCATGATGTCGATGCCGTGGCTGAGCATGCGCTCGGCATAAAAGCCGTGCTCCATGGTGTAGCGGGTGGCAAGCAGCAGCGGCCTGCGGCTGCCGGCAGCCTTCAGGCGCACGGCCGTCTCATCGATGATGTTGATCAGCGGAATGTTGACCGCCGCCTGCACCGCGTCTGCGATCAGGTGCATGGTGTTGGTGCAGATCAGCACGCAATCGGCGCCGGCCGCCTCGAGACCGAGGGCGACATCGGTAAGGCGCTCGGCGGCATCGGCCCAGCGGCCGGCCTTCTGCAGGTCGACGATCGACTGGAAGTCGACGGAGTGCAGCAGCACTTCAGCCGAATGCAGGCCGCCCAGGCGTTCGCGGACGGCCTCGTTGACCATGCGGTAGTAGATTGCCGAGCTCTCGAAGCTCATGCCGCCGATCAGACCAATCTTGCGCATTACCGTTCCTTTTTCACTCTGGGGCATGCCGGGCACGCCGTTGTTCGATGGCTGGAACTATGCGGCCGAAGCCGCCGGAATGGTTCGCTTTGTTGGCGAGGGAATTGCAGTTCCGCGCGAAAAATTTTCGCGTTGAACCGATTTCATGCAAACATGGTCGGTGGTGAGCGATAATAGGGGGAGGGATCGGCGTGCTTGACGAGAGAGACAGGAAGCTGCTGGCGCTGCTGCAGCAGGACGCCAGTGTCGCCGTCGGTGAATTGGCGGAACGGGTCAATCTTTCGCTGTCGGCCTGTTCGCGGCGCATCCAGCGTCTGGAGGAGGCGGGCTACATCGCCCGGCGCATCGTCGTGCTCGATCGGGAACGCATGGGCGTGCCGACCACGGTCTTTGCGCTGATCAAGACGGCGCACCATTCGGACGAGTGGATCGAGACCTTCCGACGGGCAATCAGCGATATCCCCGAAATCGTCGAGGCGCATCGATTGACGGGGAACTACGACTATATCGTCAAGGTCGTGTTGCCGCGCGTCGAGCACTACGACGTGGTCTACAAGCAGATCGTGCGCAAGGTGGAACTCTTCGACGTCTCGGCCTCGATCTCGATGGAAATCCTGAAGAGCGGCACGGCGGTGCCGGTCGACTATGCGGAGTAGGAAGCAATGACGGGTGAGGCAAACGACGCGGGTGTGGCGAATGACGGCGACGTTGCCGGTGCACTGCTGCTGGTCGATGTCCAGCGCGCCTTCATCTCCGGGCCGGAGGCCGTGCCCGGCCATGTCGACCTCCAGCGGGCCGTTGGCGCTCTGTTGAGGCAGGCGCGGGCGGCTGGCGTGCCGGTGATCTTCCTGCAGAACGATGGGCCCGAGGGTGCCCCCGACGAGCCGAAGACCGACGGCTGGGAGCTCTTCTTCCCCGCAGAGGCAGGAGAAGCGGTGGTGCGCAAGCGCAAGGACGACGGTTTCGACGGTACCGATCTCGAAGAACTGCTTCGGGCAGGGAAGGTCGAGACGATCGCGATCTGCGGCATGCTCTCCGAAATGTGCCTGGCGGCGACAGCCCGGTCGGCGATGGCGAAGGACTTCACCGTGATCCTCGCCAACGACGCGCACGCGACCTATGACGTGCCGCCCGGTCCCGGCCGTTCGCCGATGGTGCCGGCGCGTCTGGCAGCACGTGCCGCCGAATGGTCGCTGGGCGACGAGATCGTGCTGGTGGATGGTGTCGAGGACATCGCTTTTGCGGCAGCGCCTTCGTCTTCCTGAGCCTGCCGCCCGCGGCGTCGCCCCAGCGGCTCAAGATGCGCTCGGCAGGCGGCTTGGCCCGAAGCGAGCCTCGTAGTCCGAAGGCGAGATGCCCTTGCGGCGCTGAAAGGCGCGGCGCATGCGCTCGGCATTGCCGAAGCCGAAAAGGAACGGGGCACGGGAAACGGACGCGTCTCCTCGCTGGATCGCCTCGCAGGCCGCTTCGACGCGCAATTCCTCGATGAACTGCGCCGGGCTTGCGCCCATCGTCTGCGTGAACAGGCGCGAGAAATTCCGTTCGCTCATGCGCGCCATCTCCGCAAGGCGAGGCACGGAAAGGTCGGCTGCAAGATCGGAGCGGATCTCCGCCACCAGCGCATCGAAGCGGTCGCCCCGGCTCGTCACCTGCTGATGCAGGGCGGCGCTGAACTGGCGCTGGCCGCCGGTCCTCTTGACGTAAAGCACCAGGGAACGCGCCAGCCGCAAAGCCTCGGCGCGACCGAGGTCCTCTTCGACCATCGCAAGCGCCATATCGATGCCGGCGGTGACGCCGGCGGAAGTCCAGATGCCGCGATCCTCCTCGAAGATCGAATCTTCCCGCACCTCGATTGCCGGGAAGTCCCGGCGAAACTGCTCGCAATCCTCCCAATGGGTCGTTGCCCGCCGCCCATCGAGATGGCCGCCCCGCGCGAGAATGAAGGCGCCGAGGCAGATGGAGCCGAGGCGCCTGCATTTGCCGGCCACGCCGGCGAGAAAGGCGAGCAGCGCCTCCGAATTCGCCGCTTCCAGCGCGCTTTGACCGCCGGAAACGAGCAATGTGTCGGGCGGGGCCGATGCGCAAATGGAAAATGGCCGCGTTTCAAGGGCGATGCCCGTGTCGGTGGCGATCGGTCCGCCGGTCTCGGAGACGAGCGAAATGGCATAGGCCGGCAATCCCGAGGCGGTGCGGGCGTCGTTGAAGACCTGCAGAGGGCCGGTCACGTCGATCAGCTTGGTGCGATCGAAGAGCACGAAGGCGACATTTCGGGTCATTCGATCCGGCTTGGCGTAAAACGAGGGCATATTGTCATTTATGCCAGTGCGTGCCCATGGCAGCAAGGAGGAAGCTTTCACCCGCAGCCAAGGAGACGGACATGCTTGAACTCAGGCCGAACTGCGAGCTTTGCGATTGCGAGCTGCCGCCGGAATCGGAAGATGCGCGCATCTGCAGCTACGAGTGCACCTATTGTGCAGGCTGCGTAGAGGGGATTCTCGAAAATGTCTGCCCGACCTGTGGCGGCGGGTTTGCGCCGCGGCCCATTCGGCCCACGAGATCCTGGCGACCGGAAAAGCGGCTGGGCCTGGGTTTCGATCCGGCAAGCGAGGTCCGCCGCCACTCACCCTTCACGGCGCAGGAGATTCGGTCACATGTGGCGCGGATCCGGCATCTTGCTCCCGGCGAACGCTGACGGCTGGGCAATCCGGCAAGATGCGTCGAGAACGCAATCAGGGGCCGTTCTTGACTTTTTGCAAGGGTGGCATGAGGTGGTTGCGCTTGTCCTTGCCCACCACAACCCCAATGTTGTTGCATGTCCAACAGGAAGGCCGGCTGGGCAGCCAGCTGGAAGCAAACATGCAGGACAGGCATCACGTGGTCGTCGTCGGCGGCGGGTTCGGCGGATTGCAGCTCGTCAAGGGGCTTGCCGGCGCGCCGGTCAGGATCACTCTCATCGACCGGCGCAACCATCATCTTTTCCAGCCCTTGCTCTACCAGGTCGCAACGACGCTGATCGCGACGTCGGAAATCGCCTGGCCGATCCGCAGCCTCTGGCGCGACCGGCCGGAGGTGACGACGCTTCTCGGCGAGGTGAGCGATGTCGACGAGGCCGGAAAGGCCGTGGTGCTCAGGGACGGAAAGCGCATTGGTTACGACACGCTGGTGCTGGCGACCGGGGCGACGCATGCCTATTTCGGCCATGACGAATGGGAGCCGTTCGCCCCCGGGCTGAAGACGCTGGAAGATGCAACGACGATCCGCCGCCGGGTGCTGCTCGCCTACGAGCGCGCCGCGCTGGCAGAGGAGCCGGTCGCGCGCGCTGCACTGCTGACCTTCACCGTCATCGGTGCCGGGCCGACCGGCGTCGAACTCGCCGGCATCATCGCCGAGATGGCGCACCGCACGCTTCCGGACGAGTTTCGCCGCATCGATACGCGGCAGGCCCGCGTCATCCTGGTGGAAGCGGGGCCGCGCATTCTTGCCACCTTCAGCGAGGATCTCTCTGCCTATGCGGTCAAGGAGCTGGAGCGGCTCGGCGTCGAGGTTCTGACCGGCACGCCGGTGACATCCTGCACCGAAGAGGGTGTGATGATCGGCGAAGAATTCGTCGGCAGCCGCACGCTTGTCTGGGCCGCCGGTGTCCAGGCGTCGCCCGCCGCCCGCTGGCTGGATATCCCCGCCGACCGCGCCGGCCGGGCAATCGTCGGGAATGACCTCACGGCCCCAGGCCATGCGGATGTCTTCGTCATCGGCGATACGGCTTCGGTCACCTATGACGGCGGCAAGCCGGTGCCGGGCATAGCACCCGCCGCCAAGCAGCAGGGCGCCTATGTGGCCGATGTCATCCGCGCGCGGCTTGTCGGTGACAAGCCGCCCGGCGATTTCCGCTACCGCCACCAGGGCAGTCTCGCCACCATCGGCCGCCGTGCCGCGATCATCGATTTCGGCCGCTTCAAGCTCAAGGGCGCGCTTGCCTGGTGGATCTGGGGCATCGCCCACATCTACTTCCTGATCGGTACCCGCAGCCGCTTCGCCGTTGCCTGGAGCTGGTTCTGGACCTACTTGAGCGGCCAGCACAGCGCCCGGCTGATCACCCAGAAGGAGACGTTGAAGGAAAAGGGTTGAGCCAGTCCTGCATGCACTTTCTAGGTGGTTCCTTCCTCGTTATGTTCCCGCTCTGCGATTGCGTAAAGCCGAGGAATAGATGACGAAATACCAGCACCTAAGCTGCCCCTCTGCCGCTTTCTTCCTGTTCTTTGCCTTTGGTGCGGCGGCGGTAGAGGCCGCCGGCGCCTGCCCAAAGATCAGCTATTCCGCCGAGCGCAGCAAACTGCAGCAGTTTTTGTCCTCAAGCGCGGTTCCCCGCGATGATGTGCGGTTTCTGGTGAAGGGTGTGGAGCAGCGGGTCAGGGAAATCCCGCAAAACCGCTTGAACGCGCGCGGTCTCGAATGCGGGGTTCAGACGTTACGCGCTCTTGTCCTCGGCTGCGTGAATGAAACCATGCCTGCGTCCTTCCGGTCTCTCACCTCGCCAAGCCGCAAGACCGGAAAAACGCTTTGGGGAAAAGCAAATGTTTCCGGTGGGGAAGCGGTTGTGATCGGGATGTTTCATGCCTGCCGCGGCGGCGCCACTGAGGCGTTCCTTTTAGGCAACTGACCGGAAACAAGGTTGGGAGCTGGCGCTCCCTACTTCTGCACCTTCACGATCAGGATCATCGGGCGATCGACCTCTTCGGCCAGTGCCGGGATTTCGGCGATCTGCGCTTCGGTGGGGCGCCACTCCTCGACATGGCGAATGGCAAAGCCTGTTGATATCAGCGTGTTGAGCGTGGTGCCGAGCGTGCGGTGGTGCTTGATCACGCCCTTTGCCAGCCAGTCGGTCGTTCGCGGCCCTTCCTCGGAATAGTGGTCGATCGGCCAGGTGCGTTCGCCGTTATCGATCCGCCAGCCGGGATTGTGGGAGGCCATGTAGATCGGGTGCTCGATGGTGAACACGAAGTGCGCGCCCGGCACGAGCGCCCGGTGGATGGTGGCGACGAGCCGGCCGAAATCCTCGACATAGTGGAAGGCGAGCGAGCTGTAGGCGAAGTCGAAGCTCGTTTCGGGCAGCTCAAGCTGGTCAAGATCGGCGATGCAGTAATCGATCGCAGCATCGGATGTGTCGGCCTTGGCGCGGGCGATCATCTTTTCCGAGAGATCGAGCCCAACCACATGGGCGGCCCCGGCCTCGCGGGCATGACGCGAGAACCAGCCATAGCCGCAGCCGAGATCGACGACGCGATTTCCTGACAGGTCCGGCAATTGGGCGCGAATCGCCGGCCATTCGGCAGCGCCGGCAAGGCCATGCACCGAGCGCCCGAGTTGGCTGTAGCCTTCGAAGAATTCCGGCTTGTCGTAGATATTCTGGGCCATGGTCGTCTCCTTGAAGAGGCAGCGGACGGCGCGCACTTCCGTCTGCCACGCGCGATAGAGCGAGTTGGCGCCCTATTGCCGTTACCGAGGGAACAGCTTGCTCCCTGATATCCTGCTCCATGCAGGAAAACATGCAGCACATCAATGCACTAGAGCAACGTGTCGAAATGGTGCGCGGTGTCGCAAGGTCAAGTTGCGCCAGCCGAGCAAGTTTTGCTTGCGTTTTCAGGCGGTGTGCTAATGTAAGATTCTCTTGGTTCAGTCCCATCTCGGGGAGGCGTAATGTCCGAGACCATTCATCCTGCTGCCATCCACCATTTACCAGCCTTCATCACCGCGCCGGGAGAAAGCGACTGGCTCTTCAATGCCGTCGTCGTCTTCCTGATCGTTTCGATCTTCGCGCTCGGTACGCTCTATCTCCGGCTGCATGCGCTGCCGGAGCACATGGCGCACAAGACCAACAAGATCCAGCTTGAACTGGTGGCGGTTCTGGCACTGCTTTCACTGCTCACTCACAACAATCTCCTGTGGGGTGCGGCGCTCCTCCTGGCGCTGATCGACCTGCCGGATTTCTCCTCTCCGCTTTCATCGATCGCCGGCTCGCTGGAGAAAATTGCCGGCAAGGTGGTTGATCAGCCTGCCGCGACCGCGCCGGTCTCGTCGGAGACCGAGTTTGCCGAGAGCCACCCGCAGCCGTCACACGGCCACGCGGCACCCATTCAGCCGTCGACGGAAGGGAAGGCATAAGCCATGTTCGAGTTTCTGCTTTGCTCGATGTTGACCATCCTGCCCGACTATCTCTTCCGCCGCTACGTTCAGGGCAAGCGGATCGGGCGTGAAATTACGCTGTTCTCCGTCTGGTTCGAACTGCGCTGGGGCATTACCGCCTGTGTCGTGCTGACGATCTCGCTGATCACGCTGATCTTCTACTTCCATCCGTCGACCACGAGCGTCAGCGCGGCTTTCCGCACCGTGGCGGTCCTGCCGGAGACCAACGGGCGCGTGACGGAGATCTATGCCACCCGCTTCGAGAAGGTGAAGGCCGGCCAGCCGCTGTTCAAGCTCGACAGCTCGGAGGAGGAGGCGAAGGCCGAGGTTGCCCGCCGGCAGATCGCCGAGGTCGATGCGGAGACGACCGTTGCCCGCACCGAGCTTGTGGCCGCCGATGGCGTGATTGTCCAGGCACAGGCCGCCATGCAGCAGGCGCAGGACGAGTACGACACCCAGGTCGAGCTCAACAAGCTCAACCCCAATGTCGTCGCTCGACGCGAGATCGAGCGGCGGCAAGTGGCCCTCGAAGGGACCAAGGGCGCGCTGACGGCCGCCCAATCCAACAAGCAGACGCTCGAGACGAAGCTCTCCTCGCTGCTGCCATCGCAGAAGGCCAGCGCCGAAGCGGCGCTGGAACAGGCGGAGGTCGACATCGCCAAGACGACCGTGCGCGCTGGCGTGTCTGGCACGCTGCAGCAGTTCACCCTCCGGGTCGGCGAAGTCGTCAACCCGCTGCTGCGTCCTGCAGGTGTCCTCGTGCCAGAGGATGCCGGGCGGGCGCGACTGGTTGCCGGCTTCGGCCAGATCGAGGCGCAGGTGATGAAGGTCGGCATGATCGGGGAGGCGACCTGCGTCGGTAAACCCTTCACTATCATCCCGCTCGTCGTCACCGAGGTACAGGACGTGATTGCGTCAGGCCAGGTTCGCGCCAGCGACCAGCTGATCGATGTCACCCAGATCTCGCGGCCCGGCACGCTGACGGTGGTCATGGAGCCGCTTTACCCCGGCGTCCTCGACGATGTTCCGCCCGGCAGCAGCTGCATCGCCAATGCCTATACCAGCAATCATGATGAACTGGACAAGCCCGGCATCACCACGCTGCAATGGGTCGCCTTGCACGGGATCGATACAGTGGGCCTCGTGCATGCGGCGATCCTGCGCATCCAGGCGCTGATGCTGCCGGTGCAGACGCTGGTGCTCGGCGGGCATTGAGGGGCCACAAGCCTCTGAAATGCCCCGTGGCAGTCAAAATTAAAGGGCCCCGACCGCAAATGGTCGGGGCCCTTTCTCGTTCCCCATTTCTCAAATGAATTGAGCCTCCGCGGGGAGCGGAGGCCCAAGCGCGCAATAAAAATAAATAATGCAACTGCACGGCAATAAAAACGCAACCATACGAACTCTTCCGGGGATTGTATGTCTGCGGTGTGCAATTACAGGTACAGTTTGGCAAAAGCGGTGCCTGAAATCAATAAAATTTAAGTGGCATTTGAGTAGTCAATTTGGGCTAGGCAAAACCGCGCGCTGCCCTACCCAGGCGGGTTATCAAGGCATTGACGGGATTAGGCGCCGTTTCGGTGCAGTGGCCCGTGCGATCACTGGCTTTCGTTACCGCCTTGAACGTCCGATCGGCATCGTCCAGGGTTCCCAGGTGGCGTCGTGGCTGCCGCCTTCGCGGCGGTAAAAATGCTTGGCAGTTTCGTTGGTCGCCAGCACCGTCCAGTTGATGCGCGGGGCGCCGATGTTGGCGGCATGGCGTTTCAGGCCGTCGATCAGTGCGGCGCCGGCGCCCGAGGAACGTGCTGTTTCATCGACGAAAAGTTCCTTCAGCACCAGCGTTGGCTTCAGATCGTAGGTCCAGGGGATGACATAGTGCACGGCGATGCCGATTGCGCGGCCGTCGCGCTCGGCGACCAGCACGCCGAAGCGCGGGGCTGCGCTGAAGCCATGCTCGACCAGATCCGCTTCGGTGACGCAGAACTTGTCGATGTAGCCTTCGAACACCGCAAGTCCGCGCATCAGCCGCAGCACGTCTTCCACGTCGCGACGTTCGAAGGGCCTGATGGTGAGGGGTGATGCCTGCATCTCGATCGCTCGTGCAAAGGGGTTAACGGGAAGGCGCGGGTTACGCAAGGCCGGCGAAAGACCGAATGCACTGCACCATTTTTCGGGATCGCGATCGATTTCAGGGTGAAATCAAGCGCGATCCCGGATGCTGCAGCGCCGCGCGTCCGACAAGGCGCGAGGCGCGGGAATGAGCACCGTCGCGCCTGGCTCAGGCGGCGAGCAAGGCCTGTGCTTCGCCCGGAGCCGCGCCGCTTGCGAAGGCAAGGCCCTCGTCTTCCCAGCCGGTGATGCCGCCGATCATGATCTTCACGGGAAGGCCGAGGCGGGCGAGCTTGAGCGCAGCCTGGTCGGCGCCGTTGCAATGCGGACCGGCGCAATAGGCGACGAAGAGGGTATCTTCGGGCCATTCCGCCATGCGCTCCGCGGTGATCTGCCGGTGGGGCAAGTGGATGGCGCCCGGCACATGGCGGCGGGCGTAGGCGGCATCGGAGCCGACCACATGCAGAAGCACGAAATCCTGCTCGCCGCTTCTCAGTGCGTGAGCAACGTCCGAGCAGTCGGTCTCGACGCTCAGGCGCTTGGCAAAATGGGCGATGGCGATCTCGGGGGAGGCGGCAGGGGTTTCGGTGACAAAGCTCATCGGGGCTCTCCTTGGCTCGGTGCGGGTTGACGAGGAGATGTTTAGCAGCGGCTGAAGGGGGCTGGCAGTTGGCAGCTTTGCCATATATGCTCAAGATCATGCCAAAGTCGTCCTCCACTGTTCCACCGCTTCAGAACCCGCTCGTCGTGGCGCTCGCCTATGACGGGCTCTGCACTTTCGAGTTCGGCGTCGCCGTCGAGATGTTCGGCCTGCCGCGGCCGGAAATGGGCGAGGGCTGGTATCGCTTCGCCGTCGCCGCCGTCGATCCCGGCGAGCTCCGGGCAACGGGCGGCGTGCGCTTTGTCACTGATGGCGGTATCGAGCTTTTGGGGCAGGCCGGGACGATCATCGTGCCCGGCTGGCGCGGGGCCGACCAGCCGGTACCGGAAGCGGTCTGTGAGGCGCTTCGTGAGGCCCGCGCCCGCGGCGCGCGCGTCCTTTCCATCTGCTCCGGCGTCTTCGTGCTGGCGGCGGCCGGGCTGCTCTCGGGCCGGCGGGCGACGACCCACTGGCGCTATACCGACAAGCTGAAGGTGCTCTATCCCGATGTCGAGGTGGTGCCGGATGTGCTCTATGTCGACGGCGGTCAGGTCTTGACGTCGGCAGGCAGCGCGGCCGGCATAGACCTCTGCCTGCATCTGATCCGCCGCGATTTCGGCAGCGAGGCGGCCAACCGCGTGGCCCGCCGCCTGGTGGTGCCGCCGCATCGTGACGGCGGACAGGCGCAATTCATCGAGCGGGCGGTACCGGACGTGCACGAGAGCGCCCGGCTCGGGCCGCTGCTTGACCGGATGCGCGCGCGGCTTGGCGAGGATTTTTCGATCGCGGCGCTGGCAAAGGCCGCCGGTATGAGCGAACGCACCTTCCTGCGCCGCTTCGAGGCAGCGACCGGCACGACGCCGGCACGCTGGCTTTTGTCCGAGCGGCTTTCCCGCGCCCGGCAATTGCTGGAGGAAACCGCACTCGGCATGGAGCAGGTGGCCGAAGCCTCGGGCTTCGGCTCGACCCAGACGCTGCGTCACCACTTCCGCCAGCAGCTTTCCACGACACCCGCCGCCTACCGCACCGCCTTCGGGCGGATGCCGGGGGTAAATCCGGTGACGGAGGTCGCGGCGGAGTAAACCGCCGCGCGCCTCGATAGCAGGCTTCAAGCCTCAGACAGGGCAGGCTCGCCGCCTTCCTTGCGGAAGAAGGAGCGGAAGAACACCCGGTCCGGCGCCGAGACGATCACCCGGGCGATGATTGCCGTGGCGACGATGGCGAAGACAAGGCGGCCGAAGAAGACGCTGGTGAAATCAGCGCCGAGTGCGACGACGACCAGCGTATCTTCCACCAGGCTGTGGCCGAAGCCCATGAAGACGCAGGCGAGGAAGACCTGGCGCGGCTCCACTCTGGCTTCGCGGGCCTCGCGGATCAAAAGCGCACCGCCATAGGAAATGCCGAGCAGTACGCCGACGGCGGCGAAGGGGACCGTTTGCGCCTGGATGCCGGCCAGACGGAAGAGCGGAGCCATGCCCCGGTTCAGCCAGCCGAGGATGCCGACCAGCTTGAGGATCTCGATCAGCCAGCTCAGCGCCAGCAAGACCACGAGCATGGTGGCGAGTGTCTTCAGCATGCTTAGCGCGAAGCCGCTCCAGCCCGGCGCTTCGCTGACCGGTATCCACGCGGGCTGAAGCGGGGCAGAGAGCCATCCGGTGGCGGCGAAAATCTGGTGCAGGATGGCGGCGAAGACGAGGCCGCCGCCGATACGAAGCGCTGCGGTGACGACGAAGCCGGGGCCCGCCCGCTGGATGATACGCTGCTCGATCGGGATCGCATGCGCCACCAGCAGCAGTGCCGAAAGGACGGTCATGTCGGCGGTGGTCAGCTCGGATACCGGCACCAGCGTGAACACGACGACCACGGCGCCCCAGATGCCGACCAGAAGGCCGGTGAGCCAGGCAAAGGCAAATTCTGGCGGCAGGCCAACGAGCGTCATCAGCGGCTCGAAGGCCGGCGCGACGGCGCGGATGACGCCGAGTTCCTGCAGCACATGGGTGACGATGGTGATGGGAACGATGATGCGTACCAGGTCCCAGTAGACTTCGAGGGTCGTCAGCGTCTTGCGGTAAAAAATGATGTGAACGGGCATGGTGGTCTCTCCTTGAATTTGTTGTCCAAGGACTAGCGCGAGGCTCTTCGCAGTTGTGGTCAAAATATGCACATCTGTGCAATAAAATTGCATTGCGCCGAAGCGGGGATGGATATGGACAAGATCGACGGCAAGCTCTTGAGGCTCCTGCAGCAGGACGCGTCGCGCACCAATGCCGATCTCGCGGCCGAGGTCGGGCTGTCGCCTTCGAGCTGCCTGCGCCGCATCAGGCGGCTTCACCAGACCGGCGTCATCGACAGGATCGTCGCGGTGCTTAATCCCGCAAAGGCGGGTCGCACCATGAAGGCGATCATCACCGTCGAGCTCGAGCGCCACGGCGAACAATATATCCGCCGTTTCCTCGACATGGCGACCAGGGAGCCGGCAGTCGTCCAGGCCTATAGCGTCAGCGGCGAGACCGACGCCATTTTGATGCTGCGGCTGAAGGACATGGACGAACTCGACGCGCTGACCGAGCGGCTGTTTCGGGAGGAGAGCAACGTCGCGCGCTATTACACGGCCTTCGTGATCCGTACGGGCAAGGAAACAACGGAGATACCGGTGTGAGGGCGGTCGCCAAAAGGCAGTAACGGCGACCGTCGGCGACAGGCTTGCCTGGCATGCGGTCGCGCCGGGGGTAGTCCCCCGGCGCTTAGGCTGTCATCACTTCACCGCAGCATTGCCGCCATCGGCAAAAAGCGCAGCGCCCGAGACGAAGCTTGCCATCGGGCCCGAGAGGAAGAGCGCGGCCTGGGCGATTTCCTCCGGCTGGGCGATGCGCTTCATCGCGTGCAGACCGGCGGCCCAATCCTTGTTCTCCTTGCTGCCGGCTGCCGGCGTGTCGACGCCGCCCGGAAGCAGCGCGTTGGCGCGGATGCCCTTGGCGCCATAGTCGGCGGTAATGCCCTTGACGAGCCCCATCAGGCCGGCCTTTGCCGCGCCATAGGCGGCCATGCCGGGGATGCCGACGCTGGTGCCGACGAAGGTGGAGGTGAAGACCAGCGAGCCGCCGTCACGCGCGAGCATCGCCGGGATCTGGTGGCGGGCGCCGAGGAAGGCGGAGGTGAGGTTGGTGGCAAGCGATTGCTGCCATTCCGCAAGCGTGATCTCGGCGACCGGCTTCATGACGTTGACCGCACCGGCATTGTTGACGGCGATGTCGAGACCGCCGAACTGGTTGAGCGCCGCTTCCACCAGCCGGATATGGG
>NZ_JAEPRP010000128.1:19272-21405 GCF_016652895.1 Ensifer sp. SSB1 | reverse complement strand
GCCGCGCGGGAGACTTTCTCCGCTTGCGGTTCTCGCGAATGTCGATCGTGTTGGCTCATCGGCCTGGGATGGCGAACCTTGTTTCGAGCCCCTTGAAGACCCGCCCGAAGGCGGCGCCGATCAAGAGATAGATGGCACCCGCCATCAGGAACGTTTCGAATGGTGCATAGGTCTTGGCGACGAATACGCGGGCTGCACCGGTCATTTCCATGACCGTGACCGCGCTGGCGAGGGTCGACCCCTTCATGACGAGGATCAGTTCGTTGCCGATGCTTGGCAAAACGGCGCGGTAGATCTGCGGCAGGACGACCTTGATCAACAGGACATATTTTGCCAGTCCGAGGGCTTTCCCGGCTTCCCACTGCCCTTTGGGTATCTGCCGGATTGCACCGGACAGGACCTCAGCCGTATAGGCGGCCGAGTTGAGGGCAACCGTCAGTACGGCGCAATAGACTGGGCTGCGGAGAATGGGCCAGAGGACGCTTTCGCGAACGGCCTCCAGCTGTCCAAGACCGTAGTAGACAATGAAGAGCTGCACGAGAAGCGGGCTGCCGCGGATGACGAACGTGTAGGCAGACGCCGGAAGCCGCAACCCCTTTGAAGGAGAGGACAGAGCCAGGGCGACCGGCAGCGCCACCACCTGTCCCAAGAGAAAGCTCGCCAGGTTGATGGTCAGTGTCAGAACGAAGCCGTTCTTGATGGCGATGAAAGCGGGAAGAAAAAGATCCAATGACATGGGGCTACCGCAGATGAGTGGTCAGGCGCTGATTGCAGGCGTTGATGAAGAGCGTGGAGACGCCGGTCACCAGCACGTACAGCGCCGCAGCCGTAAGGTAGAAGGCGAGGGGCTTATGGGTTGCGCCGGCCGCGACGACGGATTTGCGCATCAATTCCTCGAGCCCGATGATCGAGACCAAGGCGCTCTCCTTCAGGATCACGAGCCACTGATTGCCGAGACCGGGCAGGGCTCGGACCATCATCTGCGGCAGGACGACCAGCCGGAACGCTCCGGGCCGGCGAAGGCCGAGAGCGAGTGCTGCCTCCCATTGACCAGAGGACACCCCAACCAGTGCACCGCGGACGATCTCCGTCAGATAGGCGGTCGAGACGACGGTCAGCGCGGCGATGCCGGCGGTGAGAGCATCCACTTCGACATAGACGCCGAAAAGACCGGTCAATAGAACCGTGCCGCCGTAGAAGATCAGGAAGATGACCAGCAGTTCCGGCAGACCGCGAATGAGGCTGACGTAACCGGCGATAACCTTGCGAACCGGGGCGGATCCGTAGACAGCGGCCGGTGCAAGCACGACAGCGAAGATGAGTCCAAGGACAAAGCTTCCAACGGCGACGGAGAGGGTGACGACGAAGCCCTGCAGGAGCTGGGGAAAATACTGGGCAACCGCTTCGATCATAACCCGGTCTCGCTTAGCTGGGAACCAACGTCTGCCGCCGATCCGCACTGGCTGGCGAGCGCGGCGAAGAAGTCTGCGGAGAAGCCGATCATCTGGTGGAACTGGTCGATGAGGATGTTCTCATCGGGAGAGTGCAACATAGCGCCATGGTGGGTGATGCCTGCGCCGAAGAGCGTGGCGCCGAGCTGGTGCACGAAGGGGTGCGCAAGGCCTGAGGCTGCAGAACTCGGCTGGAGGGTGGGAGGCTGGCCGAACCACTTTTCCAGCAAGTCCGCCCCGAGCCCCACGGCCCAATGCGATGGATCGCTGCGAACACCCAAGACCTCGGCGTCGTGAACGATCAGTTCGATATCGTCAAAGCCGTTGCCGTCCAGGTGCAGGCGCACCAGGTCAGCGACGGCCTTGGGATCCTGCCCAGGAACGAGACGAAAATCGAGCTTGGCGGTCGCGGTCGCGGGCAGAACCGTCTTCGTGCCAGCTCCATCGTATCCGCCATGGATGCCGTTGACGTTGAGGCATGGCTCGAAGTTGAGGTGTTCATAGAAGTTGGACGGTGTCACGGCGCCAAGAAGCTTTTGCCCCCCGGTTGCCGCCATCAAGTCTTCCAGCGGAAACGGGGGCGAAGCGGCAAGCTCTCTCGTCGCTCGATCGGGCTCGGTGTTTTCGTAGAAGCCTTCGATCAGGACACGGCCGGCTGCATCGCGCATGGACGCTACAGCAG
>NZ_JAEPRP010000128.1:0-19262 GCF_016652895.1 Ensifer sp. SSB1 | reverse complement strand
AGCAGAGGCCAGCCGCCATAGTGGATTATCGAATATCGCGCCGAGGCTGGAATGAAGATCCGCGCGCGCGGTCCGCACGCTCAGTTCGATCGCCAGCACGCCCTTGAAGCCCATGAGGACCACGGGTCTGCCATGTGAATCGACCTCCCCGAATTCCCACCAGCAGAGGTCAGCTCGAAGGTCCGGATAACGTTTCTCCAGGAAGCGTACGAGCGAAGGACTTCCGATTTCCTCTTCGCCCTCGACGATCCAGATCAGGCGGAAGGGTAAGGGGCCAGGGTGCCGTTCCCGGAACAGGCGCCATCCGGCAAGTCGGCTGACGAATTCGCCCTTGTCGTCTGCCGCACCGCGGCCGAAGAGCGCACCGTCGCGCTCCGTCAGGCTGAAGGCCGGTGCCGTCCAAAGATTGACAGGCTCTTCAGGCTGAACGTCGTAGTGGTTGTAGATCACCAGTGTGAAGGGGCCCTCACCGATTTCTCCGGTCACGAACGGACCGACGTCCCCTGGCTCGGTCGCAGTTTGGAAGCCGGCGTCGGCGAGGAGAGCGGCAACCTTATCGGCGCACGCATCGAGGCCTTCGACTCGGGCGCTGACGGAGGGGATCGCGACGAGGTCCGTCAGGTCTCGCCTCGCTTCGATCTTGATATGGTCTGGGAGTGTCATCGTCCAATTCCTCTCGCGAGGAGGCGGGCTTGCTCGCCCCCTCGCGTGGTTCACGTGTTCGTCATTTCTTGGAAATGTCGTAGCCGAACCACTTTTCGGAGATCGTCTTGATTGTGCCGTCGGCGAGCATCGCTGCCACGGCCTTGTCAACCTTGGCAGTGAGTTCCGTGTTGCCCTTGGCGATGGCGACGCCCTGTCCCTTGCCGAATTCGGGGAAGTCCGCGCTGGTCAGGAGCGGGCCGGCATAGACCAGCTTGTCAGCGCCACGATCCTTCACAAGCGGCTCAAGTGCCGATCGCTCCATCAGGCCGGCATCGATGCGTCCGGCAACAACGTCGTCGGCAATCTGGTCCGGGCGGTCATAGACGCGCACATCCGCGTCCGGGAAATGGGCGCGAACCACCTGCTCATGGGTCGTCCCGGTCTGTACGCCGATGGCGACTTTCGCAAGCTTGTCCTGCAGGTCCTTTGCGGACTTCGCCTCGGCAACCAGGCTGTCCGCGGCAACGACCATCGCGTTCGGGGCGTCCGCGTAGGCGACGGAAAAGTCGACCTTCTGCGCCCGTTCCTCGTTGATCGAAACGCCTGAGATCACCAGGTTGAATTTACCGACCTGCAGGCCCGGCAGCAGACCGTCATAGGCCTGGTTCTGCCATGTGCAATTCGCCTCGATGCGCTTGCAGATTTCGTTGCCGATGTCGCGGTCGAAACCGACGACCTCGCCGCTGGCATCGACGGATTCCCACGGCGGATAGTCCGCGCTCGTGCCGACCCGCAGATCTTCTGCACCAGCGACACCCGCTGCAAGCGTAAGCGTAATCACGGCAAGCAATCTCTTCATGTTCACTCCCCTTTCGTTACGAGACATTGCATTTTCAGTGCACCGATCACGCGGCGGCGGTCTGATAATCCTTCAGGAACTCAGACATGCGCTTCAGGCCTTCCTGAAGGGTGGTGCCGTTGTTGGTGAAGCCGATCCGGACATAGCCTTCCATGTCCATCGCGCTGCCAGGCGTCAGCATCACGCCGGTACGTTCCAGAAGCCGGATGCAGAACTCTTCCGAGGAAATGGGCAGATCGTATTTGAGGAGTGCTGTCGTGCCGGATTTCGGTTTGATCCAAGAGATCAACGGTTCGTTCTCGACCCAGTTCGAGAGCACGGCGAGGTTGGTGCGCGTGATCGCCTGGCTGCGCGCGAGAATCTTGTCGCGGTTCTCCAGCGCAATGGCTGCGAAATGATCGTCCAGCATGCCGACGCTGATCGTGTTGTAGTCGCGATGGACGGAGACTGCGTGGATCAATTCCACGGGAGCGACGATCCATCCGAGACGCAGGCCGGCAAGCGCGAAGGTCTTGGACATGCTCGCGGTGCTGATGCCCTTTTCATAGAGGTCGGCGATCGAGGCGGTCATGCCGTCGCCTTCCTGGTCCGTACCGCGATAGACCTCGTCACACAGGATCCATGCGCCGCAGGCGCGGGCGATCTCGACGATTTTCTCCAGATAGGCGCGATCCATCAGCGAGCCCGTCGGATTGTTCGGATTGTTGATGGCGATGAGTTTCGTGCCCGGTGTTGCAAGGCGCCTCAGCTCTTCCAGGTCTGGCAAGAATCCAGTCTTTTCCGTGAGCTTGAGGATTTGCACGTCGGCGCCGTAGCTTTCCGGGATGGAATAGTGCTGCTGGTAGGTCGGCAGAACCGAGATCACTCGGTCACCCGGCTCGACCAGCGTTGCGTGTACCAGGGCATTCGCGCCGATGGCGCCGTGCGTGATCACGACATTGTCTGCACCTGGCTTTTCGTAAAGGCCGGCAACCAGCTTGCGGAGGCGTTCGCTGCCTTCGATGGCGCCGTAGGTGAGCTTCATCGGGAGAAGCTCGGAGAGGATCGTGTCGGTCTTGCCGGCCATCTCAAGTAGCTCGGCGACCGTCAGCGACTCGACGCAGGTCTCGGCGATGTTCCAGTCGCATCTGGTTTCGTAGCGGTTCATCCAGATCTCGACGCCGAAATTACGAATCTTCATGGCCTATCTCCTGTGCTGTCTTGGAATTGGTTAAGAGCGCGCTGCGGAAAGCAGGGCGCTGGCGATTGCGATGTCTTCGAGCCCGAGTCCGATCGAACGGAAGAAAGCGGGCCGGCCGGTGTCCCGGGCGGGTGCCCTGCCCGACAACAGTTCAGGCAGGTCGCCAACAAGGCGATCGGTGCTCCACTGGCCATTTTCTATGGCAAGTTTCATCTCGCCGGCTGCGGCAGGCGTTGTGGCCCGATAGTCGCAATAGACCTCGAACCGATTGAGCGTGTCGGGGGCAATCTCGTGGGCGTTGGCGACATTGGTGCTGATGGATGTGACGAGTACGCCCGCCCCGATTCTCGAAGCGTCGATGACCGGGGTGCCGGACGAGGTGCACAGCATGACCACATCGGCGCCTGCCGCGGCCGCGTCGGCATCGGTGGATGTCGTCACCGGGCAGCCGGATTCGAGCCGGGTCGGCAGACCGTGCCGGGAGGCAACATCCGGAGAGCACAGACGAACTTCCTGCCACGGACGGATCGTTGTGGCATGACGCAGGTGCGCGACACCGATTTCTCCCGTGCCGATGACCGTCAGGGTCTTGGCATCCTTCGCAGCCAGTCGATCGGCCGCAATTGCGGTGGTCGCCGCCGTTCGTTCGGTCGTCAGGCGTTTGGAATCGCACAGGAGCAACGGCTTTCCGGTCGCCATCGACATCAGCAGCGTCCAGGCGGTAACGGTCGCCCCATTCGGGCCTGGGATATAGGGCGACAGCTTGGTGCCGAAGACACCATCGCTTCCGAGAACGCCTGGATAGGTGATGAAGTCTCCACCCCCCGTCGGGAACAGGCTCAACGTCTGTGGTGGCTGCACAGCCTGTCCATCGGCAATTGCGATGAACATACGCTCCAGGGCTGCGCGCACATCTGTGCGGGGCAAGAGTCGGGTGATATCTTCGTCGTTGAGTACGACCAATTTCTGCATTGTGACGATCCCAAAAAGGCGTGCGAAGTCACGCTGCATGGACGCCAAAGCCTTGGCGCCCCATGCAGGGCAAGACGCACAGAAATGTGTTGAGCTGTGAAAGCCGGTAGTCTAGAAGGACCATATGAGCAATATATTGCACAGTCAAGACCGGGCCGATGTGTTGGCCCACGTTTCCGGAAACCTGCGCCGCTTGAGGCTCGCCTCCGGCTTGAGCCAGACAGCGCTGGCCGATGCATCCGGTATCAGCCGGCGAATGATCGCCGCGGTCGAGAGTGGCGACGCGAACATCAGCCTTTCCAGCCTCGATAAATTGGCGACAGCAATGGGCGTGGACTTCGTCGAGTTGGTGCGCGATCCGTCGCGGGAGACGCGCGCCGAGATCAACGAGGTCACCTGGCGCGGAAGTCAACCGGCCAGCGCCGCCACGCTGCTTTGTTCGGCACCCGCCTCGCGGGAAACGCAGATGTGGCTGTGGACCCTTGGCCCGGGCGAAAGCTACGTGGCCGAGCCGGACCCGGAAGGGTGGCACGAGATGCTTTTCGTCGTCGAAGGAGCGCTGCGCTTGATCCAATCGGGCGAGGCGCGGGACTATGCCGCGGGCGAGTTTGTCTCCTACAGCACGGCCCAGCACTATTCGTACTGCAACGTCGGGAAGAAGATCGTTCGCTTCATTCGCAACGTCGTCTCGTAGATGGAAATACCGCCCGGCGGGGAGATAGTGCGCGGCTCCGTACAGGGATTTCTCGAATGGCCTCAGCGAAACAGTTCAACTATCCCGTTTGGACCATGGTCGTTCGAGAAAAATCCGGTGGGCCGACGTTGCAGGAGCAGCTGTTCATCCAGTTGCGCCGGCTGATCGTCAACGGACAGCTCGCACGCGGCGCTCGTCTGCCGGCCAGCCGGTCGATGGCGACCGATCTCGGGATATCGAGAAATACGGTCAACATGGCCTATGATCGTTTGGCGGCCGAGGGCTATATCAGGCGTCGCCCGAGTTCCGGCTTCTACGTGGAAGAGAGCCTTCCAGAAGATTCGGTTCGGCCTGGAGGAGAAAGAGGCCAGCCGCCTTCGAGTTTACCCGTCGCGCTGTCTGCACGGGGGCGGGAGGCGTCGATACGGCATTGGAGCTGGTCGCGCCAGGACAAGTTCGATCTCAGCCCTGGCATGCCGGCGCTGGATATCTTCCCCTACAAGCAGTTCGGCAAGATCGCTGCCAACTATTGGCGACGCTTCGCGGTTTCTGATCTCGGCTATGGCGAAGGCGGCGGCCTGGCGGCGCTTCGCCAACAACTCGCCATCTATCTCAGCGAGGCGCGCGGTATCCGATGCGAGGCTGACCAGATTATCGTCGTGGGAAGCACGCTTCAGGCCGCCAATCTCGTCGCGCATGTTCTTCTCGACGCCGGTGACGTCGTCGGCGTGGAGGATCCGGCCTACGCGACGCTGTTGTCCACCCTGCGTTCGGCGGGGCTTCGGCTCACACCCGTGCCCGTTTCTGGTGACGGATTGAACCCTGACGACATCGCGCATAGCGCCGCGGATGCCCGGATGATCCTGGTTTCGCCGGTCGGCCAGTTTCCTGCAGGTGCAACCATGTCGGAACCGGCGATTGAACGGCTTCTCGCCTGGGCCAATACGTCGGAGCGCTGGATATTCGAGGACGACTTCAACAGTGAGATCAGATGGCGCGGTACGCCGCTCGTGCCGCTTGCCGCGCGCAAGGGTGGCGAGCGGGTCATCCATGTCAGCTCCTTCAATCGGGTGCTCGCCCCCGGGCTGCGGCTTGCCTACCTCGTCGTGCCGCGCGAGCTGATCGCCGCCTTCACGGCAGTGCAAGACAGCCTTTCCTGTTATGCGCCGCTGACCCACCAGCATACGGTCGCAGACTTCATGGCGAGCGGGGAACTCGCATCTCATATCCGGCGCACGCGCGCCCTCTACAGGGATCGTGCCACGGCGATGATGACGTCCCTGAAAGAAAAGCTGGGCGACGTGTTCAATATTCCGGAACTGGACGCCGGTCTCCATCTGACGCTTACGGCGCGCGAGCCCTTCGACGACGTCGAGCTCTCGCGGCTCTTGCGCGGAGCCTGGATCGATACGCCACCGCTCTCTTCCTATTGCATTGAGCGGAAGGATCTTTTTGGTCTCGTCACGGGATTTGGAAACCTTTCCCCCGAGCGGTTGGCCGGGGCGGTTCAGCGGATGGAGCTGGTCACGAGGCGGTTTCTGGAAAGAGCCGGCAAGTCCTCCTGAAATGCAATCCGGTACCAAAAGTTTATAAGAATTGGTACTTTAGCTCACTCTGCTTCCGAGCCATCCTTTGTTCCAGAAGACAGGTTCTGGAGGGAGGCCAGAATGCAAGTCGGATCCAAAGACATGACCACATAATCGCGCGCACCAGTATCGCCGGAGCAGCTACGTGCTGCTGGCTGTGAACACCGGTCGCCGCTCGCGACACCTCACATGCAGCCGCCCGCTTAAAGGCAGCTGCCCTGTTCCCCATGCCGAAAAACCGCAGCCTTATGACAAGGGAGGTCTCATGAAAAAGATCATCGCATTCGCCTTCGCCAGCCTTCTGCTCGGCGCAACGTCGTCGCAGGCCGCCGCGCTGAAAGTGGCAGCCGACTGCACCTATCCCCCGTTCGGATATCAGGACGCCAACGGAGAAATCAAAGGCTTCGACGTCGATGTCGCGCTTGCCGTCGGCAAGCAGATCGGCAGCGAGGTCGAAATCATCTGCCAAGCCTGGGACGGCATGATCCCTGGCCTGCTCGCCGGCAAGTACGACCTGATCTCCGCATCGATGTCCATCACCGAGGAGCGGCTGCAGAGCATCAACTTCTCCGTTCCCTACCGCTCGTCGGCCGCCCGCTTCGTCGGCCTCAAGACCTTGGATGCCAAGCCGGTGACGGATGCGGGTGAGCCGAACCCGGAAGGCGTTGCCGGTAAGACCATTGGCCTTCAGCGTTCATCGACCTATGCGAAGTACATCGCAGAGAAGTACCCGCAGGCGACCGTGTCCGAATATGACAAGGTCGACAACATGATCCTCGATCTTCAGGCCGGCCGCGTCGATCTCATTTTTGCTGGCCCGATCAAGCTCGACAACGATTTCCTCAGCAAGCCGGAAGGCAAGGACTACGGTTTCGTCGGTCCCGAAATCGACGACGTGTCCTACTTCGGCCCCGGTATCGGTATCGGTATCCGCAAGGCCGACGAGGATCTTCTGAAGAAGGTCGACGGTGCGCTGACCGCCATGTTCAAGGATGGCAACTTCAAGGCGATCAACGAAAAGTACTGGTCGTTCAGCGTCCTTCCGGCCTCCGCAAAGTAATCCGCGACGACAACCGGACGGAGCCGTTTGACGGCTCCGTCTTTCTATGGAGACGACCATGGATCTCTTGCAGGGATGGGGCGATGAGCTCGCCCACGGCACCTTTTTGACCATGAAAGTGGCAGTGCTCTCGCTGCTCGTCGGCCTGTGCTGGGGTATGCTGGGTGCATTGGCCCAGATGTCGCCGAACCGGGCCGTGGCCTCCCTTGGCCGTGGCTTCAGCCTGGTTATGCGAGGCACCCCCGAGCTGCTGGTCATCCTGATCGTGTACTTCGGCGGCACGGTGGCGCTGACGAAGGCGGTCAACCTCTTCGTCGCGGATTTCGGCTTCGTCGAGGTGCCGCCTCTCCAGGCCGGCGTCTTCGCGCTCAGCCTCGTCTTCGGCGGCTATGCTGCCGAAGTCCTGCGCGGTGCGTGGCAATCCGTTCCGACCGGCGTGATCGAGGCGGGGCATTCGCTCGGCCTCGGGTGGTTCGTCATGTTCGTCAAGATCCGTCTGCCGCTGCTCATGCGCTTCGCATTGCCAGGCCTCGGCAACAACTGGATTTCCTTGATCAAGGATACCTCGCTGATCTCGATCGTCGGCTTGCATGAATTGATGGGCCTGTCGCAGATGGCCACCTCGGTCACCCGCCAGCCCTTCACATTCTATATGACGACCGCCCTGATCTACCTGGCTCTGACATTGGCAAATACGCGCCTCATCGCCTGGTTCGAAGGACGGCTGATGCGCGGCGAGAGGAGGTCCGCAGCATGAACTGGTCCCTGATGTTGGAGAGCATTCCGGCGCTGCTCTACGGTGCGCTTGCCACCGTGCAATTGCTCCTTATGACCCTTATTTGCGGCGGCCTGCTTGCCTTGCCGCTTGGCATCGTCGCCGCCAATGTCCGCCCGATGTTCCGGCTCCCGGTCATGGGCTACATCACCTTCTTCCGTGGAACGCCTCTGCTGGTGCAGATTTTCCTGGTCTACTACGGAGTTTCGCAATTCCAGATCGTCCGCAGCAGCGTCTTCTGGCCAGTCCTTCGCGAAGCCTGGTTCTGCGCACTGCTGACGCTCGCGCTTCATACCGCAGCCTACACTGCGAACATCCTGCGCGGCGCCATTCTCGCAATCCCGGCCGGCCAGAAGGAGGCGGCCATCGCCTTGGGCATGCGCCCCTCGCTGATCTACCGGCTCGTCATTCTTCCCCAGGCGTTCCGGATCGGCATGCCGGCCTATGGCAACGAAATGATCAGCATGATGAAGGCGACCTCGCTCGCCAGCACGATCACGATCATGGAGCTCACGGGCACGGCAAATACGATCGTCGCCCGGACCTATGCTCCCTACGAAGTCTTTATCTCCGCTGCGCTCATCTATCTCTGCGTCGCCTGGATGCTCTCGCGTCTGGTGCGGGCGATCGAGGCCCGCCTTTCCCGCCACATGCGCCCGGCCGTAGAGGCACAAAACACATTGAGGAGGGTAACCGCCCATGCTTGACCAGCCGCTTCACTTTTTTTCCAGTTTCGCCAACGAGATCGCCGATGTTGCGCGGCAGATCGTGCGCTCGGCCGCGGCCGGCCCGCGCCGCCCCGTTGCGAAATCGGATTCGAGCCCGGTGACGGAAACCGACCGCGCAGTGGAGCAGTCGCTCCGCGAACGCATCGCCGACCGCTTCCCCGACCATGGGGTGCTCGGCGAGGAGTTTGGCGCCGAGGGCCTGGGGGAAGAGTTCGTCTGGGTCATCGATCCTATTGACGGAACCAAGGCTTTCGTCGGCGGACTTGCTGTCTATGGCACGTTGATTTCATTGACGCATGGCGGGACGCCGGTCCTTGGACTTATCGACAACCCTGTCACCGGCGACCGCTGGCTGGGACTGTCAGGGCGCGCGACGACCCTCAACGGTGTTGCCATCCGGACCGCATCGACTGCTCTCCTTTCAGAGGCGTTCATGGCCAACGGCAATCCGGAACCGTTCCAGCAAAACGAGAAGGATAGCGTTGAGCGCCTGCGCCAATCCACGCGGTGGTGCGTCTATGGCGGGAGCTGCATGGCCTATGGCCGTGTCGCGGACGGCAGCATCGACATCAGCATCGATGGAGGGCTCGATCCCTATGATTATTGCGCCCTTGTCCCGGTGGTGACGGGTGCGGGCGGCTGTATCACGGACTGGCAGGGTCGGCCTCTCACGCTGACCTCTGGCAATCTGTGCCTTGCAGCCGCCAACGAAGCCTTGCATCGCCAGGTCCTCGAAATGCTGAATTGATGGCGATCTGACGGGAGGGCAGGGCTGCGATCAACGGCCTCCCGTCTCCGGAACGACAGGTCGCGCTCGGCCAAAGAACGTGTATGGCGCGACAGCAGCTCACCTCTATTCGTGCGCAGTCGAGCGAAGGCTGCGGTAGCGGGGTTCCTTCTCGCGATTTCGCTTCAAAGCGCCACAGCTGTGGCGCTTATGGTCTCGGGCTTTGTGGCGAGCGGCTCGCTGGTGTTCGGGGCCGACAGTGAAGCAGCCGCTTGCTGGTAGCGCTGGAAGCCGACCCTTGTAGTCAGCGTAGAGAGGACTGCGGACGGAGCGACGGCCCTTACTTCACCGTGATGGCAATGCCGCTGAGATCGGCGTTGACTTGCAGGCCGACCTGCTTGCCTGAAAGTTCGAGTTGGGCGCCCTTGTCATTGGTCATGACGATCATCTGGGCCCCCTTGCCGAGCGCGCCGCCACCACCCGCCGCACCGTAGACACCCGTTACATCTCGGGCGCGGCGAATGTGGCGAACGGTACCATGGAAATTGGTCTTCGAAGCCCCGAAGGCGAGGCCGCCCGAGATGCCGCCGACAGAGATGGGATAGCGGTGACCATGGAAGGTCAGCGTGCCTTCGCCTCCAGAACCACCCACAAAGAAGGCAGCCTTGTAGACTGAGAAGCTGATCTTGCCGCTGTCGGCGTGCGCAGAGCCGGCAAAGCTGATGCCTGCTGCAGCGATAACCGCAACCGCGACGGAACGAAATCTGGACGAAATCTTCATGATGCGAGTCTCCTCAAAATCGAGGCTTACCCAGCCAGGCGGGCACGTCAGCGTCATGCCAAAGTTACAGCTGAAACAGTCTCGCCCGTCATTAGTTCCAAGAACGCAACCAGAATCCGGCTGCGAGGCGGCCGAAACCAGGCGGGCGTGAAGGGCATCACGAAATCGGTCCGCAGTTTGGGGTTTCGACCAATTCTCCAGTGTTTCCACACGGTCGAGTGCCGTGCCGAATCCTTGCAAGGAGATCGAGAACGGAGCCGCCGCCCCGCCATCAGCGACGGTCTTGACCTTGAGCGCCGCGCCGGCGCGCAGCGCGACCAGTGTCGGGGCGTCGAAGATCACTGAAACGAGGCATCCGACCGGGACGCACGTGTGGAAGTGCACGGGCTGCATCGCCGGCCTGTCGTCGATCTGGAAGGTGACGCCGGGCTCAAGTGCCAGACCGAACGGCAGAACCAGCGTGCCCGACACAGTATCTACGGACGGTGCATTCAGCTCGATTGCAAGCAGGCGCTGTCCGTTTTGCTGTGCCTGGACCTGCGACAGCGCGCAACGCTTTGTGCTGCCATCCTGCACGCAGGCGACGCGCCAGTCCCTATAGGTCTCGTTCAGCGACGATGCGCCGCCCGGGAAGGACGATTCTGTTGCAGCAACGGCAGCTTGGCCACCAGCCTGGGCCACCTCGAAACGCTGCGGCGCGGGATCATCGTGCGGTGATCGGTGCCGCCTGGGTGGGGCTCGAAGACGCGAACTCCGGTACGAGGTATAGCGCCACGCCCACCGCAATCGCGAGCACTGCGGAAGAGAGTCCAAGGAAGCGGATATTGCTGCTGGTCATGCAAGGGCCTTCAGAACTTGACGCTGAGGTTGACGCGAGCGGACTGATCGGAGGCGTCTGAGCCGAACTGACCCGCATAGGTCACACCGAGCGTCGCAATTGGTGAAAGGGCGTAGTCGAGGCCGGCTTCAACCACAGCGCATCGCGCGCGATCGGAACCCCGGCGGTCAGGAACTGGTCGCCGCCGCCGGCAAAACGCATCGTCGACAGCGGCAACAAATCGCCAAAGGCGCGACGCCAGCCCGCCATGCCCTTGACCGTTACGGCCGCGCCGTTGAGGTCGAAGGTGGTCGAGGCGCGAAGGCCCAAACGTGGTCCAGCTCGTAGCCGTCGTGTCGCCCTCGCTGCTCAGCGCGGCCGTCCCACCGGTCTCGGTGACGTCATCAGTCTGAACACTCAAATGGGCGAGGTTGGCGAAGGGCTTAAACCGGGCTTCACCCATGGCGATGCCGTAACCGAGTTCGCCGAAGACCTGCGCCGTGCCCGCGTCGTAGTCGCCCTTCAAGCTGTCGCTGAAGCCGGGGAACATCACGGTCCGCGACGTTGAGACATCGTGCCAGGTGTAGGCGGCACCGGCCCGGTCGAGGCAGGTCGCTCAGCGGCTGACGAGCGAACCGGATTTCGAGATCGTCAGCCAACCGGTGCTCTCGCTCTTTTCCTTCCGTCACAAAGGCGAGGGTGACGCCGATGGGCACAACATTGCGCTTCTCAATGCCATCAACGACGACGGGCGCATATACCTGACGCAAACCCGCGTCGATGATCGCATCGCCATACGCTTCCAGGCGGGACAGTGCGAAATGACCCGCGAGGATGCCGATACCGCCTTCAGCGTGATCACGGAAATTGCTCGCGGAATGGGCTAGGGGGACATGCTGCGGCACGCGGGCTTGGTCATTCATCCGCGCAGGAAATGACATCACAAGCCGAGCTATCGGTCGGCAGTCAGAAAGGCGAGCGTACCCGCCCGACTTTCATGCCCGCTGCCTCTCACGCCCTTTTCGCGCGGCGGTCACTCCTCGGTGCAGCGACGGTGGAGCGTTCAACCAGGCGGACGCCGAGATTGACCCGGCGCACATTGATTTCGGGGTCGTTGATCCGTTCCAGCAGAAGCTGGATTCCGGCGCGGCCAAGCTCACCCCGGTCGATGCGCATCGTCGTCAGTGGCGGGCGGCTGTGCCGGGCGATGGCAATATCGTCGACCCCGATGATCGAGAAGTCTTCCGGAACCGCGTGACTGCTGGCTTCGAGAGCCTGCATGACGTTGATCGCGATCAGATCGGTGCTGCAGAAGAACGCGGTCGTGTCGGTGAAACGTCCCTGCTTTATGGCCTGCCGTATCGCCGGCGTGGTGTCGGGCTCTTGCAGGCCCATACGGCCGAGATCGAAGAGGTGCCTGTTTTCGTCGAAGGTCATCCCGGCCTCCTCCAGCGCGATCCGGAAGCCTTCGAGGCGCCGGCGCAACGACAGGCGGTGGGGAATTGTCACGTGCACGATTTCGCGGTGGCCGGCTGCAAGCAGCCTTTGCGCAGCGAGCCAGCCGGCAGACCAGTTGTCGGGCAGTACGCAGGAGAGCCGCATCGTCCGGTCCATGCCGTTGATGATGACGGCCGGGATGCCGCTATCGACAATCCTGTCGATCATGACGGGATGGTCCATGCCGAGTACGACAAGGGCGCCTGGCCGGATGTCGCGCAGAATGTCGGAGATTTCGCTGATGGCGATCTCCGGATCCAGCGAGACGAGCCGGACGTCGATCCTAAGCGAGCTTGTGCTGGCCTCTGCGAGGACGCCTTGGATCACGTCCTCGTAGAAAGCCGAACTTGCATAAAACTGCGCCGGCATCACCAGCACAGTGCTCTCGACGCCGGCGCGGATCAGCGAGCGCGCCGCACGAACCTGGTAACCCAGCCGCTCCGCATGGTCGAGGATCTTGCGCCGGCTCTCGTCGCCGACGCCACCGCGATTGTTGAGCACCTTCGATACGGATGCGACCGAAACGCCCGCGGCGTCGGCGATGTCCTTGAGTGTCGGAGCGTTCGATTCGTCATCCATATCGACGAAGATCCTAACTGGCCGCGGAAGGCGAGATTGATGGCGGCTGCATGGTCATGATCGTCCACTACCAGAAGAAGCGCGTGTGCCCAAGCGAACGCATCAACGCCTCCATGAAATAATAGTCACCATAGGGCAGCATCGCATCGGAGTAGCCGGCACTGGCATGGGCTGCGCCATGGGCGAGCAGCCCTTCGGCCTTCGGATCGCCGGTCAGGTCGCAACTGTCGAGCAGGCCGCCGATCAGGCGATCGCCGAATGCGTACCATCGCTGCGCCTCCTCCGGTTCACAAAGCCCGGCGAGGATGAAGATGCCGGCCGCCATGATCGCGCCCGCGGAACTGTCGCGGGGCGCTGACTTGGCATCGGGAACCGAATAGTCCCAGACCGGAACGTCGTCGTCGCCCATCAGGGCTTCGGCCTTGGCAGCCAGACGTCGGGCCGCGTCGGCGAAGTGAGGGTTGCCGGTGGTTGCCGCGCATTGCGCATAGCCATGGATCAGCCAGGCTTGGCCGCGCGACCAGCAGGAATCGTCCGCATATCCTTGATGGGTCTCCCCGAGCAGCGGTTTGCCGCTTGAAGGGTCGAACAGGAAGGTGTGGAAGCTCGTGTCGTCGGCGCGAACCAGGTGCTTCAGGGTCGTTTCGGCGTGGCCATCGGCGGCCTCGGCAAAATCGCCGCGGCCGGTCTCGCGGTGGGCCCAGTGTAGCAGCGCCAGGTTTTGCATCGTATCGACGATGACGCGCCCGTTGACGAATTCGGAGCGAATGCCGCCGTGGATCGGACGCGCATTCCAGGCCTGGATGTATCGTGCATCCGGGCGATAGCGCTCAAGCAGTCTTGCCGCAGCCTCAAGCGCGAGATCGCGAGCCTCCCGGTCGCCCGTCAGCATCCACTCCGCAACGCAGCTCAAAGAAAACTGGAAGCCGAGATCGTGGTCTTGCGCATCGCGATGGCGCAAGATGTCGCGAAACACGGCGCGGCGGGCTCGCGCGGCGTTCAGGAAGCAGGGATCGCCGGTGAGTTCCAGCGCAAGCCAGAGCTGGCCGGCGTGAAAGCTCACGACCCAGTCAAAGGGTCCGCAATAGCTCCACGTCTGATCCGACAGGCCGATCTTCGGATTGCGCAGACCGATTGTCGGCATGGTCTGGCGCAATTTGGCAATGCAGCGTTCCAGAGCTTGCTGGTGACGTTCGCGATTGGGACGATTGCCAACCATTTCGACCGCGTTGAAGTAGCTGTTTCGTTCGATGCGCATGATAAGCCTCACGTTGGTTTCGTGAAGTTTTCGCACAATTACGATAATTTCGTCAACTACGAAACTTTCTGTTGACGGGAAAATTTCTAACCGCTAGGAGTCGGATGCTCGGGAGGAGCCGGGCATCGTTGGAGAGGTACCATGTCCACACTAGGGACAATTGAAAGGCCGGCTGCTCGTGAGCGGTCTAGGTTCGGAGACAGTTTGGCTGGCTACGGCTTTCTGACGCCGTGGCTCATCGGCTTTTTTCTGCTGACGCTCGGGCCTGCGGTCGCCTCGTTCTATTTGTCTCTGACCGACTACAGCGGCCTTGGCGCAGCAAACTGGGTTGGCGCGGAAAACTACGTGCGCATCGCGACCGATGATCCGCGCTTCTGGACCGCGATGAACGTGACCTTCACCTTCGTGCTGTTGTCCGTTCCCTTGAAGCTTATCTTTGCGCTCACCGTGGCGGTGGCCCTAAACAGAGGACTGGAGGGGTTGTCGTTGTTTCGCGCGATCTTCTACCTGCCTTCGCTTGTGGGTGGCAGCGTCGCAGTTGCAGTACTATGGCGACAGGTGTTTGCCGGCGACGGATTGCTCAATCAGGCGCTCAACGCGCTGTTCGGTTTCGAAGGGCCAAGCTGGATCTCGAACCCTTCGACGTCGCTCTATACGCTCGTTCTCCTGGCGGTCTGGCAGTTCGGATCCTCGATGATCATCTTTCTCGCCGGTCTGCGTCAGATCCCGCAGGACATGTACGAGGCGGCAAGCATCGATGGCGCCGGCAAGGCGCGGCAGTTCTTCAAGATCACCTTGCCGCTTTTGACTCCGGTGATCTTCTTCAATGCCGTGATCCTGACGATCGATGCGTTCAAGGCCTTCACCTCGGCCTTTGTCATCAGCGACGGAACCGGTGGCCCGATCGACTCCACGCTGTTCTACACGCTCTACCTCTACCAGGAGGCCTTCACCAATTTCCGCTTCGGCTATGCCTCGGCGCTTGCCTGGGTCCTGGTGCTCATCATCGCCTTCTTCACCGCCATGTCATTCCTGACGGCCAGGTTCTGGGTTCACTACGATGACTGATGCCGCTCTTACAACGACCACCATTGCACCGCGCGCCGACGCCGGAGCGTCCGCCGCATCGCCATGGAAGCGCGCTCTGCTTTACGCGCTGCTCGTGGCGGTCAGCTTTCTCATGCTCTATCCGCTGCTCTGGATGGTTGCGAGCTCGTTCAAGCCGGACAGCGAGATCTTCACCTCGACGGGGCTGATCCCGACCGATCCGACGGTCGATGCCTACCGCCGCGGCTGGAGCGGCTTGAGCGTCGGCTTTGGCTGGATGTTCTTCAATTCGCTGGTGATTTCGCTGCTCGTCGTCATCGGCAACCTCATTTCTTGCTCGATGGCGGCCTATGCCTTCACGCGCCTGCGTTTCAAGGGTCGCGGCTTCTGGTTCACGCTGATGCTCGGCACCTTGATGATGCCGCAGCATGCGGTGTTGATCCCGCAATATGTGATGTTCCTCAAGCTTGGCTGGGTAAACTCCATCCTGCCACTCGTGGTGCCGAAGTTCCTGGCGATCGACGCCTTCTTCATCTTCCTGATGGTGCAGTTCTTCCGGGGCATCCCGCGCGAGCTCGACGAGGCGGCCATCATGGATGGTTGCGGCCCGCTGCGCATCTTCCTGAAGGTGATTCTGCCGCTCTCCACGCCGGTTTTGGCGACGGCAGCAGTCTTCTCGTTCATCTGGACCTGGGACGATTTCTTCGCGCCGCTCATCTACCTGAACGACATCGAAAAATACACCGCCCAGCTCGGTCTGCGCACCTTCGTCGACTCCACCGGGACGTCGGACTGGGGCTCGCTCTTTGCCATGTCGACGCTGACGGTGCTGCCAATCTTCATCCTCTTCATGCTGTTCCAGCGACTTCTGATCGAAGGCATCGCGACAACCGGCATGAAGCGCTGACACCAACTGGAATTGAGAGATAAGGACGGAAACGATGACGACGCTGGCTTTGAGCAAGATCAAGAAGAGCTTTGGCAATCTCGACATCATCCGCGGCGTCGATCTGGCGATCGGCTCCGGAGAGTTCGTGGTTTTCGTCGGCCCATCGGGCTGCGGCAAGTCGACCCTTCTGCGCATGATCGCGGGGCTCGAGCCGATCAGCGGCGGCGAACTTTCGATCGGCGGCGAGCGCATGAACGAGAAGGCGGCGAGCCAGCGCGGCATCGCCATGGTCTTCCAGTCCTATGCGCTCTACCCGCATATGAGCGTCTACAAGAACATGTCCTTCGGCCTCGAGACGGCAAAGATGCCGAAGCCAGAGATCGACAAGCGGGTCCGCAAGGCCGCCGACATCCTGCAGATTACCCATCTGCTCGACCGCAAGCCGAAGCAGCTCTCTGGCGGCCAGCGGCAGCGCGTGGCGATCGGCCGGGCGATCGTGCGTGCTCCGAAAATCTTCCTGTTCGACGAGCCGCTCTCCAACCTCGATGCGGAGCTTCGTGTCCAGACGCGCGTCGAGATTGCCAAGCTGCACAAGGATATCGGAGCGACGATGATCTACGTCACCCATGACCAGGTGGAGGCAATGACGCTTGCCGACCGCATCGTCGTCTTGCGCGCCGGGGTCATCGAGCAGCACGGCACGCCGCTCGAGATCTATAACCGGCCCGCCAACACCTTCGTCGCCGGCTTCATCGGCTCGCCCAAGATGAATTTCCTCGATGCCGTCGCAGGCGACATCCGCGACGGCGGTGTTTCGATCGATATTGCCGGCAGAAAAGCGCGGCTCCCGATCGACGAACGTATCGCGGCTGGCACAAAGGTCAGCCTCGGCCTGCGGCCCGAACATATCGGTATCGACGGGACCGGCGGGCTCGAACTCGGCGCGATGACGGTCGTCCATGTCGAGCATCTCGGCGGTCAGACCATCGTTTATGGCCGGCTCACCGACGGGCAGTCGCTGACGGTTGCTCTTGATGGCCAACGCCCGATCACTGCCGGCTCGACACTGGACGTCAGGATTGCCGCCGAAAACTGCCACCTGTTCGACGAGGCCGGCGACCGCATCGGTCATTGATCGCGAAGAGAGATCTCAAGAAACAAATCATGGAGGAGGAGAACATGATCAACAGACGCCACTTCTTGCGTAACGCCGGGCTTTTCGGGGCCGGTGCCACGCTCGCGACGATGCCTGCGTTCCGCGCCTTTGCGGAGGATTCCATGCGCCTTTATTGGTGGGGCACGCCCAGCCGAGCCGAGCGCACGCTTGGCGTTGCCAAGCTCTTCGAGGCGGCGCATTCCGGCGCCAAGATCGTCGGCGAAGTGGGCGGGAGCGATTACTGGGCCAAACTGACGACGATGATCGCCGGTGGGAATGCCCCGGACATTTTCCAGCTCGAGCCCAGCCGCTTTGCCGATTATAGCCGCCGGTCCACCAACCTGCCGCTCAACGACTATCTCGGCAAGGTCATCCGCACCGACAAGCTGGTGCCAGGGGTGCTCGATCTCGGAACGGTCGACGGCAAGGTGACCGGCATGCCGCTGTCGCTCAACGCCTTCGCGATGATCTATGACGCAGATGCCGTGGCCAAGGCCGGGCTTGCGCCGCCTTCGGCCAAAACCACCTGGGACGACTTCGCCAAGTTCTCAATCGACCTTACCAAGGCAATCGGCAAGAAGAACGTCTGGGCGGTTGGAAACGCGTCGCGCTACACATATGCCTTCGAGGCGTTTCTGCATCAGCGCGGCAAGAAGCTCTACACCGAAGCCGGAAAGCTCGGCTATGAGGCCGGCGATGCGGCCGATTGGTTCGGCTATTGGGAGAGCCTCACGAAGAACGGCGGCTGCGTCTCCGCCGAGATACAAGCGCTCGACAAGGTGCTGGTCGACAGCAACCCGCTGGCAACCGGCAACGCGGCCATCGCGATTGCCTTCTCAAACCAGCTGCCGGCCTTCCAGAAGATCTCCAAGAGCACGCTCGATATCACGTCGCTACCGGTCAGCAGCGCCGATGGTCCCTCCGGCCTGTTCTATCGCCCCGGCTTGCACTGGTCGATCGCAAGCACGGCGAAGAACCCGGAGCTGGCAGCGCAATTCATCGACTTTTTCGTCAACGACCTTGAGGCCGGCAAGATCCTTCAGGTCGAACGGGGCGTGCCCGTGAATACCGACGTGCAGACTGCTGTTCTTCCTTCGATTGACGCGACCGCGAAGAAGACGGTCGACTATGTCAACGGCATCGCCGGCCGTGTCGGAGCCTACCCGCCGGCCGTGCCGCTCGGCGCCGGTGAGCTTGACGAGCGTGTTTTCCGGCCGCTCGCCGACAAGGTCGCCTTCGGCCAACTGACGCCGGCCGAAGCTGGCAGCGAACTCGTTTCGTCGGCCGACCGCATTCTCAAGGCCTGAGCATCAGCTCGATTTTGCCGGACCGCGCGGGAAATCATCTTTCCCGCGCGGCAATGTTCGAACGGAAGCCCTTCGCATGACCGACACCATCTTTCCCAAAACCCTCTTCAAACCCTGGGCCGGCAATCCGCTGAAAAGCCGCGCCGATGTCGAGGCCGCCCTCAAGACGCTGGTGGAGCCGGTTGAACAATATCGGTCCGCCGGTGGCGCACGCATCCGGCTGGACGCGCATGCGGCGCATTTCGACCAGGCGTCCGCCGACATGGAGGGCTATTCGCGCTTGCTCTGGGGCCTGGCACCCGCCGAGGTCGGCGGCGCGACGTGGATCGATTGGATGCCGATCGCGCGCGGTCTTGCCAATGGCTGTGATCCGACACACCCGGAATATTGGGGCGACACGTTCGACCGCAGCCAGCGCCTCGTGGAACTCGCAGCGATCGGTTTTGCGCTGAGGCTGGTTCCAGACAAGCTCTGGGCGCCGCTCTCTGCGGCCGAACGGCGAAACGTCGCTGCCTATCTGCTCAAAGGCCATGCCTGCGAATACAGTGACAACAATTGGAAGTTCTTCCGGTTGCTCGTCAGCATGGGCTTGAGACACGTCGGGGTCGACTGTGATCGAGAACTCGACGACCAGTACCGGCAGGAACTCGACGCGTTCTACCTCGGCGATGGCTGGTATCACGATGGGGATACGCGCCGCGCCGA
>NZ_JAEPRP010000011.1:53754-79898 GCF_016652895.1 Ensifer sp. SSB1 | reverse complement strand
CCTTGCCGAAGTGCAGATCCAGACCTTCCTGCGCCACACGCTGCGCGACGGCATCTTCCATGCCGACATGCACCAGGGCAATCTCTTCGTCGACGATAGCGGCCATATCGTCGCCGTCGACATGGGCATTGTCGGAAGGCTGGGCAAGAAGGAACGTCGGTTCCTGGCCGAGATCCTGTTCGGCTTCATCACCCGCGACTACCAGCGCGTGGCCGACGTGCATTTCGAGGCGGGCTACGTGCCATCGCACCACGATGCCGCGAGCTTCGCCCAGGCGATCCGCGCGATCGGCGAGCCGATCCACGGCCAGCCGGCCGAAACCATTTCCATGGCGAAGCTGCTGACTTTGCTTTTCGAGGTCACCGAACTCTTCGACATGCAGACGCGCCCCGAGCTCGTGATGCTGCAGAAGACCATGGTGGTCGTCGAGGGGGTCGCCCGCACGCTCAATCCGCGCTTTAACATGTGGAAGGCCTCGGAGCCTGTCGTCGGCAAATGGATCCGCGACAATCTTGGACCGAAGCGCATCGTCACGGATCTGCGCGACGGCCTGCATGCGGCCCTTCGGCTCGCCGAGGCCGCGCCTGAAATTGCCGCCCGCACGGAAAAGTTCTCCAGCGAGATCATGGCAATGAGCGAAAACGGCCTGCGCTTCGACGCGGAGACCGCGTATGCAATCGGCAAGGCGGAAGCAAAACACACCCGCTCCGGCCGCGTCGCGCTCTGGCTGATCGCCGTCACGCTGGTCTACATCGCCTGGCAGGTGACCTGATCGGGGAGCGCTGAGCGTTCTGCGGGCTTGTCTTTCCACTTCCGCTTGCTATTCTCGGCGCATGGACAATCGTTCGATGCTCGCAATGGTGCTTTGCACGCATACCCCAGGGGTGTGCGGGAGACCTGTTGCGCTGATTTAAGCGAAAAGTCCCCCACCAACCCTGCCGAGGCGAGCAGGGTTGGGTCCTGTTTCCTCGGAACCAAAGAGAGGAAACAATGACCGAGGCACACGATCCTTCAGACATCAGCATCCGCGCGGCCCGCGTCGTCGATTTCGAAGCGATCTCGGCGCTGATGAGCCAGCCGGGCATCCGCTCGGGTACGCTGCGCCAGCCCTTCGCCACCCCGGAACAGACGCGCAAGTGGTTGGAGAGCCTCTCGGACGACAGCATCGTCATCGTCGCCGAGCGCGCCGGTCGCATCATCGGTATGGCCGGGCTGCATCGCAGCAAGGGGCGCCGGCTTCATTCGGCAGCGCTCGGCATCAGCGTCGACGACAGTCATCGCGGCGAGGGGATCGGTAAGGCGTTACTTACGGCTTTGATTGATGCCGCCGACAACTGGCTGGGCATCAGCCGTATCGAACTCACGGTGTTCACCGACAACGAGGCGGCGATCGCGCTCTACCGCAAGACGGGCTTCGAGATGGAGGGCACGCACAGGGCCTATGCGCTCCGCAACGGCGTGCTCGCGGACGTTTTCGCCATGGCACGTATCCGCGCTCCAGCAGGTCCGCGCCCTTAAGTTGGCGCCGCAGATCCGGTAATCGTCATCGGCCAGTGTCGGCCGATGGCTGTCCAACGCAACCACCGGCTACACCCTGTTCCATCCGGAACTGCGAATATATCCGACCGATGCGATGGTCTCCCCATGGATGACGAAGGCTCATCCCAACCAACCCGGAGGAGAGAACATCATGCGCAAGTTCATCATCGCAGCCGCAGTTGCCGTTACCGCCGCCGTCTCCTTTGCCGCCCCGTCGCAGGCGGGCGGCCTGACGATCGGCTTCAGCAACGGCTACTACGGCCATGGTTGGGGTGGGCATGTCGGCTACGTCGGCGACTATTACGGCGGCCCTTATTATTATGAAGAAGAGCCCTATTGCTTCATCAAGAAGGTCAAGCGCTACGACCACTACGGCAACCTCTACTTCAAGAAAGTCCGCATCTGCCGCTGATCCGTCGCAAGCAGGGTGAGGGGCAAGAGCCCGGTCGGTTTCCGACCGGGCTTTTCCGTTCGGCCTGCGCCTGCCGTTCACCGGCACTCAATTCGATTCCGCTTCGGTCAAAACTGTAGTAGCTCCAATTCCTGGTCATTTTGCATTCCACATCGAGGAGAAGCGGTCATGGATCTTGGTATTGCTGGAAAGCGCGCGCTGGTGCTCGGCGGCAGCAAGGGACTGGGCCGCGGCATTGCCGAGGCGCTGGCAAGCGAAGGCGTCATCGTTGCACTGACCGGCCGCGATGCGGCATCGGCCGCCAAGGTGGCAAGCGACATCGGCCCGTCGGCGCGGGGCTACGCTCTCGACCTTTCCAAGCCCGATACGCTCGACGGGTTGCTCGACCGGCTCGAAGCCGACTTCGGCGCGATCGACATTCTGGTGCTGAATGGCGGCGGACCGCCGCCCTCCCCGGCCTCGGCGATCGAACCCGATTTCTGGCGCGCGCAATTCGAAACCATGGTGCTGGCCGGCATGCGCATCGCCGGACGTCTCCTGCCCGGCATGCGGGAACGCCAGTTCGGACGCATCATCGCCGTCGCCTCCACCAGCATCCGCGAGCCGATCGTCGGGCTCACCGCATCGAATGCGCTGCGTAGCGCTGTCGCCGGCTGGCTGAAGACACTGGCTGGCGAGGTCGCAGCCGAGGGCGTGACCGTCAACCTGCTTCTTCCTGGGCGACTTGCCACTGACCGTACCCTCAGCTTCGACCGGATGGATGCCGAAAGCGAGGGGGTCGATATCGCGACGGTCGCCGCCCGCAGCCAGCAGGAGATCCCGCTTGGACGCTACGGTACCCCGGCGGAATTCGGCGCGGCGGCGGCCTTCCTCGCAAGCCGCCAGGCCAGCTACATCACCGGCGTCGCGTTGCCCGTCGATGGCGGTCTCAGCCGGTCTATGCTCTAGGGCAATTCAGGCGCGTCTGGCCACGGATGGTGTGATCGTTCGTCAGGTCACACCCGGTCCCCATGCCCGCACATCCCGGTTGATGAGGTGGTATGCAAGACGGCCAGCCACCGCCGCAACGCCTCCGCAATCGGTCACGATTGCCGACGTTCTGAGCAGCTCCCACTCGGACCGAAGCTCATTCATATTTCCACTTTTTATCATTCGTACATTTAATTTCCAAATAGATGGACTGCCACCTATGGTCGCCATCGAGGGGTGCCATGCCGGGCGCGGGACACGTTCGGCACAACGCGTGTCTTGCGCCCTTGAAAAGGTCACGAACCGGCTCAAGTAAGCACGAGATCGCGATGAGCGAGAGCGGGACGAAAGTGCGCCCACTTCCGGGTTTTCACGTCTCGCCCTCAACCGGAACCACCGCGATCGGTCGGCCTGCTCGACCGATCGGCATGATCGGAAAGACCAAATGCGACCAAGACTTTTCGGCTCGCTGGTCGGCGCATCGATCGCCGCCTTCAGCCTTTCACCCGCAGCCGTGGGAGCCTCCATGCTCGAAACCCAACTGATTTCTGCTGCCGAAGCCGGCGATGCCGACAAGGTCAAATCGCTGCTGCAGCAGGGCGCAAGCCCCGAGACCCGCGATGCCAGCGGCGCCACCGCCCTTCTCGTCGCCACCCATGAAAACCGCGTCGATGCGGCGCGCGCCCTGATCGAGGCCGGCGCGGACGTCAACGCCAAGGACAAGATCCAGGACAGCCCCTATCTCTATGCCGGTGCGCGCGGCCATCTCGAGATTCTGAAGCTGACGCTTGCGAATGGCGCCGACCTCAAGAGCACGAACCGCTATGGCGGAACGGCGCTCATCCCGGCCTCCGAGCGCGGCCACGTCGAGACCGTCAAGACACTGATCGAGGCGGGCGTCGACGTCGACCACGTCAATCGGCTCGGCTGGACGGCACTGCTGGAGGCGATCATCCTCGGCAGCGGCGGCGAAAAGCACACCGAGATCGTGCGGCTGCTGATCAAAGGGGGCGCCGACGTCAACCTTGCCGATGGTGAAGGCGTCAGCCCGCTGCGCCATGCGCGCCAGCGCGGCTACGGCCAGATCGAGAAACTGCTGGCCGACGCCGGCGCGCGCTAGTTCGTACGAACGCAAGTCCGGACCGCTCCGCGCTTTCCCGGAATTGCTCTTACTGGAGCCCCCCAATGAACCAGGAACAGACCTATCTCGCCGAAGCGGTAACGCTCGCCCGTCGCAACATCGAAAAAGGCGGCCGCCCCTTCGGCGCCATCGTCGTCAAGGATGGCGAGATCGTCGGCCGAGGCGTCAACGAGATGCTGTCAAGCGGCGACCCGACCTCGCATGCGGAACTGAATGCGCTGCGCGCCGCCGCCCGGAACCTTCGCTCGCCGCGGCTCGAAGGTGCCGCCGTCTACGCCAGCGGCCAGCCCTGCCCGATGTGCCTTGCCGCCATGCGCATGGCCGGGATCACCGAGATCGCCTATGCGAACTCGAATGCCGACGCGGAACCTTTTGGCCTGTCGACGGCTGCAATCTATGCGGAACTGGCAAAACCGCTTACCGAACAGGCCATGCGCTTCCGCCATGTACCAGTCGCCGATAGCGGCGCGACTCCGCTCTACGAGACCTGGCACGAACGCCAGGGGAAGGAATAGGCTGCTGGCTCAGCCGGCACCAAGCCCAGCCGGCATTGCCCCGGAGGCGGCCACGTCAGGTGGTCGCCTCCGATTTTCGTTCGGGATCCGGCTCGCGGGGAAAAGCAACACCCTCGACCACAGAGGCTGATCGCCGCTGGAAGCTCGTGCCACTTGCCGAGCACACGCGGCGGATGTAATCGCAAGGAGAGCCTCCTACTCCATCCTCGTCGCTCGCCGTTCGCACGGAGCGACCCCAGCCTGCAGGTGCCCGAGATGAACGCCTATTCCGAACGAGCGGGTCGCCGTGTCGCGCTGCTTCTCATCGCGGGCTCCGGCGTGGTGACGATCGCCAAGGGCATGAGCCTGACCTTCCTTGCGATCCGCCTGCAGCGTGATTTCGGCCTCACTCCCGCAAGCATCGGCGCCTTGATCGGCGTTGGTCCCCTGCTCGGCGCCATCGTCAGCCCCTTTGCCGGCACGCTCTCCGACCGGATCGGCAGAAAAGGCGTGCTGACCGCAGCGCTTTTCATGGCCGGGCTGGCGCTTGCAGGGCTCGGGCTGGCGCAATCGATCGCGGCCTTCGCGCTGGCGCATATTGTTTCTGCCGTCGCAGCCGCTGTCTATGAACCGGTTTCACGGGCCCTGATGAGCGATGCCGCGCCGGCGCATCTGCGCCTCAGGGTTTTCTCCTGGCGCTATCTCGCCATCAATGCCGGCTGGGCCATCGGCCCGCTGATCGGCGTCTGGGTCAGCGCTGCCTATGCGACCCTGTTCGTCACTGCCGGCGCAATGCATGCCGCCTTCGCCCTCGTGCTCTTCTTCGCCGTGCCGGAAGCCGGCAACAGGCAGGCGATTGAAAGCCAGCAGGCATCCCGCACCACCGGTGGCTGGCGCGGGCTGGTCACCGCCCTGCGCGACCGACGGTTGGTCTTCTTCGTCATCGGCGGCACCCTGCTGCTCGCTGTCCATGGCCAGTGGTCGGTAACCCTGTCGCAATATCTGAACACCGGGTTCGAGGATGGCGTCACCCTCTTTGCGCTTCTGGTCTCGACCAATGCCGCAACGGTGCTGATCGCGAGCACGCCCGCCCGCTTCCTCATTGAACGGATCGGTGCGCTGCCGGCACTGTCGCTCGGCTGCCTGTTGTTCCTGGTTGGGGAAATCGGCTTTGCAGCCTCGTCCGGAATGGAAATGCTCGTCGCCTCGATGATCCTCTTTACCATCGGCGAGGTGCTCGTCGTGCCCTCCGAGTATGTGCTGGTCGACGGCATTTCCGATGACGGCAATCGCGGCACCTATTTCGGTGCGCATTCGCTTTCGACGGTCGGGAACTTCCTTGGGCCACTGATCGGCGGCCTGGCGCTCGGCACGATCGGCGGCGCCGGCATGTTCCTGCTGTTTGCGCTGCTTTCGGGGGCGAGCGCGCTGCTGTTTGCGATCGGCCACTCCATGCCGCCGCCGCGCCCGGAAGCCGCCCGCACCGACAGGCTCGGCAGTGGCGCCATCAGCGGAGATCTGCTGCGGCTGGGTCAATTCGCCTAGCGACGGCCCGTCATCCGCCGGTGGCGGATGGCGACGCACCGATCTGCTGCTGCACCCGTTCGAGCGGCCCCGGTGCCAGCGCCGCCGGCGGCTGGTACGGGTTGGAGAAGGCGTAGATCAGGAACAGGATGATGCCGGTATAGGCGCCGAAGAGACAAAGCAGCAGCAGATTGCGCGGCATCGGCGGGAAGGAATAATAGGCGAGCGCAATGAAGATGATGCCGGCGAGCGCGGCGAACCAGAAGATGCTATCGATCGAATCGGCGACATTGCTTTCGCGCTTCGTCCGGCTTTGCGAAATGTCATGCAGACGCTCCAGCATCTGGCTGCGCAGGCTTTCCTGGCGCTTGTCCGCGGGCACCAGATTCAACACATGCTGGTAGGTGCGATCCCAATGGGCCCATGCCTCCTTTGACAGGCGGCCTTTGTCCCCCAGTGACTGCCACTCACCGTCGATCACCTGGGCTACGTAGGCGGACATCGCCTGCTGGATCGGCGCCTTGAACGTCTCGCCGTAACGTTCGGCATCGTAGTAGATGTCAGCGACCGCTCCGGCTTCGGTCGCCATCTCGTATTTGAGTTGCTGGTACTCAAGCATTTCCTGGGCAAACACGAGCGCCAGGATCAGCCCGTGCAGCGCTGCGACCCGGAAGATAATGGAGCTCGCAAGTTCCTTCTCATGCCCCTCCGCCTCGCCCCCCATGATCAACCGCATCAGGAAATAGGCCGCAAGCGTCAAGCCGACCGTGCCAAAAATGAAAAGGGCACCGAGTACTATCTCGACGATCATTTTTCCCTCCCCCGGTCGCCGATCACGCCGGCAATTCTGAGCGTAGAGACCCGGAAATACAACGTCTCGCTTTATTAGCTTATGCTCGCAAAAACTGTCCTGTGCGCAGGCAAACCGCTATGTTTGCCGCCTCCGCCACCATTTCGACACTGCCCGCCCCTAAGCACCGCGCCGAAACAGGAGTAAAAACAACATCATGACCGCCCCAAGCGAACAAACGGTCCTCAAACAATCGATCGCGGCCACCGTCGTCGTCGGGGTGACGGGTGTTATCTTCGGTCTGCTTTCGGGCTCGGTCTCGATCGTCTTCGACGGCGTCTTCTCGGCCGTCGACGCCTCGATGACCGTGCTTGCGCTGGGCGTGACGCAACTGATCCCGAAGCCGAGCAAGCGCTTCCAGATGGGCTTCTGGCACATCGAGCCGATGGTGCTGCTCTTCAATGCCGGGCTGCTGACCCTGCTTTCCTTCTATGCGATGGTGAACGCCGTCGGCTCGCTCCTGTCGGGCGGCAACCACCTCGCCTTCGACTGGGCGATCGCCTATGCGGCCGTCGTCGTGGTGATCTGCGTCTTCATGTTCTTCTATGTACGCCGGGCGAACCGGCCGATCGGCTCTGAGTTCCTGGCGCTCGACGTGCGCGCCTGGGCGATGTCCGGCGCGATCACCTCCGCGCTGCTCGTTGCCTTCGTGATCGCCGCCGCCCTGAAGGGCACGGCTTACGAACACGTCACGCCCTATGTCGACCCGGCGATCCTGATCGTGCTGACGCTCTGCCTCATCCCGCTGCCGATCCGCACCGTCTTCCAGGCGCTGAAGGAGATCTTCCTCGTCGCGCCCGCCGAACTCGATGAACGCGTGCGGCAGGCAGCGGCCAACGCCGTCACGCGCCACGGCTTTGCCGACTACCGCACCTATGTCGCCAAGGTCGGACGCTCCAAGACGATCGAGGTCTATCTGATCGGAACGCCCGAAACCAAGGTCGGCACGCTCGCCGAACTCGACCGGATCCGCACCGAGATCGGCGAGGAGATCGGCGATCCCGGTCACGACCGCTGGTTGACCATTGCCTTTACCGGAGAAGCGCGCTGGGCGGAGTGAGCCCCCTTTCAGGAAAGCTCGATCCGCCTGCTGATGCCGATCGTTTCAAGGAAGGCGCGGTCGTGGCTGACGACCAGCAGCGCACCGTCATAGGCGCTGAGACCCGCCTCGACCGCCTCGATCGAATCGATGTCCAGATGGTTGGTCGGCTCATCGAGGATCAAGAGTTGCGGCGGGTTGCTGCCGCCGAGCACGCAGGCAAGCCCGGCGCGCAGCATCTGGCCGCCGCTGAGGCTCGAAACGATCTGCAAGGCGGCATCCGCACGGAACATGAAGCGGGCCAGTGCCAAACGGCAGGCGTTCTCGGTTGCTTCGGGATTGAGACCCCGGAAATTGTCGCGGATTGAAAGGTTGGGATCGAGCAGGCTCACCTGCTGATCAAGCATGGCGTGCTCGACCAGGATGCGCACGCTGCCGGACCATGGCTGCAGGTCACCGGTCAGCAACGAGAGCAACGTCGTCTTGCCGGAACCGTTACGGCCGGTGAGCGCGACGCGTTCCGGACCGACGATCGAAAGCGACAGCCCGTCGACCACGGACCTGCCCGGTTCATAGCCGACGCTGGCATCTTCGATCTGCAGCACGTTGCGGCCGGCCGGCAGGCCGGTCGAAGGCAGGCGGACGGTCAGCGGCTGCAGGATCTCGATCCGTTCGCGTGCCTCGGCGAGATCGCCGACCGCCTGATCACGACGGCGTTCGGCAAGGCGGGCGTTGTCACCACCGGTCTTTTCGCTACGCTCCTTCTTCGCATCAAGCAAAAGCAACGGCTGGTCCCCCTTGGCACGTTTGCGACGACCGGCGGCATCCTTGCGTGCCTTGCGTTCGGCCGTTTCCTGGGCCTTTCGGTCAACCTCGGCGAGGCGCCGCTCGGCATCGGCGAGATCATGGCGGGCCGAGGCGAGCTCGATCGCCTTGCGCTCACGGTAGTGGCTCCAGTTGCCGCCATAGGTGGTGGCGCCGAGCGTCGTCAGTTCGACGATCGCATCCATCGTCTCCAGGAGTTCGCGGTCATGGCTGACGACGATGGCGCCGCCGCGCCAGCCCGCCATCAGCGCGGCTACGGCGGCCCGGCCCTCGCGATCGAGATTGTTGGTGGGTTCGTCGAGCAGAATGAAATCCGGCTCCTTGAAGAGGAGCGCGGCAAGCTTCACACGGGTCATCTGCCCGCCGGACAGGGCGGCAAGGCGCGTTTGCGCTACCGCGTCCAGACCGACGCGCGCCAGCGCCTCCTCCATGCGAGCCTCCAGCGTCCAATCGGCGGAAGCCAGTTCGTCCACGGAGGCGTGCCCCTCGTCCGCTTTCTGCAGAACCGCAAGCGCGTCGGAGACGCCGAAAAGATCGGCGACGGTCTCACCGGCCGCGACCTGGACGGTCTGGCTGAGCATGCCGAGGCTGCCCGCGACGGTGACCTTACCGGATTGCGGCGCAAGCGATCCTTCGACGAGGCGCAGCAGCGTGGATTTTCCGACGCCGTTGCGGCCGACAAGGCCGGTACGAACAGGACCAAAGGTCAGGTCGAGATTGGAGAAAAGGCTTCGGCCCTCAGGCGTGGACCACGAAATTTGGGAGAGTGAAATCGAAGCAGGCATGGATATGGTTTTCCCTGATGGCAAGACGGTTCGGCTTGGCGGTCAGGGTGAAATCCATCGATGCGTGTATCCTGTTCAAATTTCTATCGCGGCCATAGATAGCACCGAATGCGCCCGTTTCAAGGCGGAACATGCAATGCAGCGCGGCGAGGATGATGCCTTCAGGCGAGACTGCGTCGTTCCAGGCCGTCGCTGAAACTCAACCCGGAGGCGCAGACACTGCGGTTTCGGCCATGGCTCTTGGCGTGGAGAAGGGCCGCGTCGGCGCGGGTCAGCAGCGTGGCGACCGGCCCGTCGTCCGGGGCCGAGGCGATGCCGATCGAGACCGACACCGTGCCAAGAATTCGGCCGCGATGCGATAGCGGCGTGGTGCCGATCCGGGTCCTCAGCCGCTCTGCAAGTTCATAACCCGAGGCTTCACCGGCTTCCGGCAGCAGCACGGTGAATTCCTCGCCGCCAAAGCGATAAGCGTTGCCGGCCTCGGCCACCGTGTCGACGATGAGCTGCGCGACATATTGCATGACGACGTCGCCGGCATCGTGGCCGAACTCGTCGTTGAAGCGCTTGAAGTGGTCGATGTCGATCATCAGGCAGGTGAGTAGCTTGCCGTCTTGCCCGCGCGGCCGGCGATTGAGCGCCTCGTCGAGGCAGCGACGGTTGAGCAGCCCGGTCAGCGCATCCCGCACGGCCAGATTGGTGAGCTTCTCGCGCAGCTGAAGATTGGCGACAGCAAGGCCGATGTTCTCGGCGATCAGTTCGAGATAGAGACGCGAGGCATCAACCGCGAACTCCTCTTGCGAACGTTCCTCGAAATAGAGAAGCCCGATCGTATCACCCTGGGCCGTCAGCGGCACGCAGAGGCCGATCACACCATCGTCATCGAGGTGCTGGCAGGCAATGTCGCTGTGGCCGCGGTTGCTCACATGCGGCCGGCCGCGGCGAAGGCCCCAGCAGGCGCTGGACGGAAATGTCGGCGCCGAGTGCTGCGGATCGAGCCAGGAGCCAACGCGGGTCAAGAGCGTCCGGCTGTCGTTCAGGACGTAGAGATGGCCGGCAAGATTGGGAAAGACCTGCGGTGCGAAACGGGCCACGACCTCGGCCAGTTCGTCCTGACCCTGGCAGGCCTGCAGCCGGTGCATCATCTGCAGGATCAGGTCCTTGGTCTGCTGGTCCAACCGCCGCTCGGCATCGAGACGGTCCCGTTCTAGGCCGTTCTCGCGGAAGATATGGATTGCCTTGTTCATCTCGCCGATCTCGTCGGTGCGGCGGTCGAGCGGGACTTCGACGGCGTAATCCTGCTCGGCGAGGCGTGTGACGATGCCGCTCATGCGCGTCAGCGGCATGGCGACGCGACGCTTGAGGATGAAGTAGAGCACGCTCAGGAACAACGCGGCGGTTATGCCGAGCATCGTCTTGGCGGCGGCGGCGAACCAATCGCTGCGTTCCTGCGCTTCGGTGAGGGCCGCGCCGGTGCGCACGGTGGTCAGGTCGCGAAACCGCGCAACCGTGTCCAGAAGTGCAGTCTGCAGGCGCTCGTGCTCCGGTCCGAATAGCCTTTCCTGCGCGACCGCGCGATCGCCCTTCTGATAGGCCTCGATGGCGGCGATCTCGACCTTGTCGAGTGCCTCGGCCTCGCGCACGATATCCTGCAAGACCGCAATCTCGCTCGGAGAGGCCCCGAAATTCGTCGCGGTCTTGACCGCCTCTTCGCGCTTGCGCTCTTCATCCTCGGCGCGATGGAAGGCTTCGAGATGGCGCGCGTCGCCGCGCATCACGTAGAGCCGGGCTTCGTCGGTTCGCGTTTCCGCGCCGAGTGCCAGCTCTTCGCCAAGCGTATCGAGCACCAGATGCTGCTCAACCGCCTGGCGCTCCTTGATCGCGCTGTCCGTCGACAGGATGAAGGCGGCGCCCGAAAGCGCCGTCAGGAGGACGGTCACGCCATAGGCCCAGTTGGTGATCGCATTTATTCGCATGGTGAGAAGCTTAGCCCCCGCGGATTGAGAGCGGATTAACCGCATTATCAGGCTTCGGCAACAGGCCCGGAACAGGTTGAAGCGGACGACGCGGCTTTTGTTCCATCGCACACCACGGAGCGGAGCAACTGTCGATGCACGACCAGCCCACCCGGCGGGACACGTTGCGCCCGGCAGGTCGCTCAAGTAGGTTCGACCTGGAAGACGCTGGCGAGGCCAGCCGATGGGAATATTCTGGTATCGCGTAGGCTCGGCGGCCCATGCCGGGCAAGAGGACGGCCGAAAGGCCGGTAGCAAATGACACTGTCGGGCAAGCGCATTCTCCTGATCATCTCCGGCGGCATCGCGGCGTATAAAAGCCTCGATCTCATTCGGCGCCTGCGCGAGCGCGGGGCGAGCGTAAGGCCTGTGATGACCGCGGGCGCGCAGCAATTCGTGACGCCTCTTGCTGCCGGTGCGCTTTCGGCCTCGCATGTCTATCTCGACCTCTTCTCCCGCGAAGACGAACAGGATGTCGGCCATATTCGCCTCGCGCGCGAATGCGACCTGATCGTCGTGGCGCCGGCAACCGCCGACCTGATGGCGAAGATGGCGAACGGCCATGCGGACGATCTGGCTTCGACCATTCTGCTTGCAACCGACCGGCCCGTGCTGGTCGCACCAGCGATGAACCCGAAGATGTGGGCGCATCCGGCAACGCGCCGCAACCGGGCGACGCTTGCCAAGGACGGCATCCGCTTCATCGGCCCGGAAGCCGGCGAGATGGCGGAAAGCGGCGAGGCCGGCGAGGGCCGCATGAGCGAGCCGCTAGCGATCGTCGCGGCCGTCGAGGAACTTCTTGGCGGAACGCCAAAACCGCTTTCCGGGCGCAGCATCGTCGTCACCTCAGGGCCGACGCATGAGCCGATCGACCCGGTGCGCTATATTGCCAACCGCTCCTCCGGCAAGCAGGGCCACGCGATCGCTGGCGCGCTGGCGCGACTTGGCGCCAACGTCACGCTGGTCTCCGGCCCGGTGACGATCCCGGATCCGGCGGGCGTGAAGGTCGTACATGTGGAACGGGCCGAAGAGATGCGCGACGCGGTGCTTGCCGCCCTGCCCGCCGATGTTGCGGTCATGGTCGCAGCCGTTGCCGACTGGCGGGTGGCAACAGCTGCCGGCAACAAGATCAAGAAGAAGCCGGGCGAGGCCCCGCCTCCGCTGCAGCTTGCGGAAAACCCCGACATCCTGAAGACGGTCGGCCACCACGCCAAGCGGCCGAAACTCGTCATCGGCTTTGCCGCCGAAACCGAAAACGTCGCCGACAACGGTCGCGCCAAGCTCGAACGCAAGGGCGCCGACTTTATCCTCGCCAACGACGTGTCACCGGCGACCGGCATCATGGGCGGCGACCGCAACAAGGTGAAACTGATCTCGGCCGCCGGCAACGACGACTGGCCGGAGATGGACAAGGACGCGGTGGCACAGAAACTGGCGGCCATGATTGCGGACGAACTTGCGCGGAAAGAACGGGGCTGATCCACCATCGCCCCTCTCCTCCGGTTAAACCCGAGGACTAACCCTCTCCCGCAGGCGGCGCGAGGGGACGTGGCAAACGTTACTACCGTCTCTGTCGCTTGCGTTGGCAGAACTATGGCGAACACGCGAAGGGGTTCCGTTGCCCGACTGACGGAGGGCGTGATTTCAGTTAGTCGCTCTCTCCAGGGTCGCATTGTGGGCGAGCGAGCGCCACACGGACATTCTCCCCGCTCGCGGGGAGAATGTGGCGGCACCCGGATGAGGCGCTGACGCCAGCCGCTTAGCTTGCGGATACGGGGCCTCAGGCCAGTTGACGCGTCCTCACCGGCGCGCCCTTCGTCGAGAACAGCCGCACATCGACTCCGTTCTCGCCGACGATGACCGCCGTGCCGTCGGGGATTTCCACCCAGGCGCTGTCGTCGTCGTTGAGCGGCTCGGAAACGAGGCAATAGCCGCCGCTCGGGCCCATCGGTGCGGCATAGAGCGTCGGCGCCTTCCAGTCGGAAGCGTAGCGCACGGCGTAGAGATCCTGGCCGTCGGAGAAGGCGGCGGTGAAGCGCACCAGCACCTGGCGTTCCAGATGCTCGGCAAGCTGCTCGATGAAGGCCAGCGCCTCGGCGATGGCGCCGAGCGGATCGCGATCGAGGCCGAACTGCATGGCGAGCAGGAACAGGAGTTCGGAATCGGTCGTGCCGGTGCGCGCCGAATAGAGGTCGTTGTCGAGCATGCTCTCCATCGGCCGACGCAGATGCTCGAAGTCGCCGATCTGGCCGTTGTGCATGAAGGACCAGCGGCCGAAGACGAAGGGGTGACAGTTGTCGCGCCTGGTACCGCCGCCGGTCGCGGCGCGCACATGGGCGAGGAAGAGCGGCGAACGGATCTGCCGAGCGATACTCTTCAAGTTGCAGTCGGACCAGGCCGGCAGGATATCGCGGTAACGCCCGGGCTCCGGGTGATCGCCATACCAGGCAATGCCAAAGCCGTCGCCGTTGGTGGCGGTCTTCGCCCGTGTCGCGCAATGGGACTGTTCGATCAGCGAGTGCGCCGGAGAGGTCACCAGTTCCTCGAGATAGAGCGGCTCCCCGCGATAGGCTGCCCAACGGCACATGCTGATTTCACTCCAGCTCCGCTCCGTATCTTTCCGGAGCGATTCGTTAACCATGACGAAGTGCGATGTTCCAACGGAACATGGTAAAAATGCGTTAACACATTCCCCCTTCGTCAAGTGAAGCTAACCGGAACGCACCGTTTTGGCTGTTTCAAACGGCACAACGTCGGTATCGTCGCCGTATTTCGAACAAACATTCCATATTGACAAAACTTGCACAATTCATTTCATTTCGAACTACACGGCAGCGCCGCCAGGGAGGAATTCAGCATGGGCAGCAAGCGCAAACTCGGCATCGGCCTGATCGGCACGGGCTTCATGGGCAAGGCCCATGCGCTCGGCTTCACCATTGCCGCGCGGGTCTTCGACCTGCCGTTTGAGCTCGATCTCGTATCGGTCGCCGACGTGACCGTCGAAAGTGCGGAGCGCGCTCGCGGCCAGTTGGGCTTCCGCAAGGCGACGGCCGACTGGCGGGAACTGCTGACCGATCGGGATATCGACATCATCGACATCACGACGCCGAACCTTTTGCACAAGGAGATGGCGCTGGCGGCGATCGCCCATGGCAAGCACGTCTACTGCGAAAAGCCACTGGCGCCGACCGTTGCCGAATGCCGCGAGATGGTGGAGGCGGCGGAAAAAGCCGGCATTGTCACCCAGGTCGGGTTCAACTATCTGAAGAATCCGCTGATCTTCCTTGCCAAGGACCTCATCGAAAGCGGCGAGATCGGCGAGATCCGTTCGATGCGCGGCATTCATGCGGAAGACTTCATGGCCGACGCGCAGGTTCCGTGGGGCTGGCGCCTGAACCCGGCCAGCGGCGGCGGCGCGCTCGCCGATATCGGCAGCCATATCATCGCCTCCATGCGCCACCTCGTCGGCCCGATCAAACAGGTGCTCGCCGAGACCATCATCCAGATCCCGGAACGCCCGCTCGCCGCCGGCTCCAGCGAAACCCGCGCCGTCGAGGTCGATGACATTACCCGCGCCTTCGTGCGGTTCGAAAACGGCGCCACCGGCAGCTTCGAGGCAAGCTGGATCGCGACCGGCCGCAAGATGCAGCACGATTTCGAGATCTACGGCTCGAAGGGCAGCATCGTCTTTACCCAGGAGCGGCTGAACGAGATCCGCCTCTACAAGACCGGCGACGATATCCGCACGCGCGGCTTCCGCACCATCTGGGCAGGGCCCGAACATCCGCCCTATGGCGCCTTCTGCGTCGCGCCCGGCCACCAGATCGGCTTCAACGACCTGAAGGCGATCGAGGTCAAGGAGTTCCTCGACGCGATCGCCGCGGGCAAGTCGCCGTCGACCGATTTCCGCGAAGGCTATGAGGTGCAGAAGGTGCTCTCGGCGACCTATCAATCGGCCAAGACAAACGAATGGGTGCATATCTAAGCGATTCCGCGCAGCGCATTTCCGGACGCAAAACCGTTGCGCACTTTTGCTGGAAATGCCGCCCATCTTGCTGCGCTTTTCCGGACGCAAAACCGCTGCGCACTTTTGCTGGAAATGCTCTCAATTTTGGTGCGCATTCCGGACGGAAAACCGCTTTGCACTTTTCCTGGAAATGCTCCGAGAAAAATAGAACACCTGTTCTATCCCGTTCCTGACTAATCGATTAGGGTGAGGTCGAAAACCAGACTGACATCGAGGGAGACGAGCGAGACATGGCCATGCCGGAAACGACGACAGAGGTGCCGCAGGATTTCGAGGCGCTGAAGGCCGCCATTCTGGAGCGCAAGGCGCAGCTGCCGAAACGGTTGCGCCAGGTCGCCGCCTATTCGCTCGACAATCCTGACGAAATAGCCTTCGGCACCGCAGCTAGCATCGCGACCTCCGCCGAGGTGCAGCCGTCGACGCTGGTGCGTTTCGCCCAGCATTTCGGCTTCGAGGGCTTTTCCAGCCTGCAGCAGATCTTTCGCGCCCGGCTGCGTGAGCGCACGCCCGGCTACGAGGACCGGCTGAAGGCGCTGAGCGCCAACGATCACAGCAAGCTCGAAAGCGGCTCGATCTTCAACGGCTTCGTCGCCGCCGCCCACCGCTCGCTCGACAACATCGCCTCCTCGGTCGATCCCGAAGCTTTCGAGCGCGCGGTCGATATCCTCGCCAAGGCAGACACGATCTACCTGATCGCCAAGCGCCGCTCCTACCCGATCTCCAGCTACATGGCCTATGCCTTCGGCAAGCTCAAGGTGAAGTACCAGCTGGTCGGCACGGCCGCCGGCATCGACGAGGACATGCTGGCCATGGCGACGAAGCACGACGCCGCCTTCGCCGTCAGCTTCTCGCCCTATGCTTCCGAAAGTGCGGCCCAGGCGCGGCTGCTCGCCGAACGCAAGGTGCCGGTCGTGTCGCTGACGGATTCGGCCTTCTCGCCCTTGGCAGAATCCTCGAAAGTCTGGTTCGAACTGGTCGAGGCCGACCATGCCGGCTTCCGTTCGCTCTCCGCCAGCATGGCCTTCGCGATGGCGCTGACGGTCGCCATCGCCGAGAAGCGCCAGCGCTTAGCCGAGGGCAATTAGGCGAAACGGAACAGATAGAATGAAAATTCCATATTGACTAAACGTCGGAATTTATGTTTCATACGGCCATCACCCACAGTACGAAAATGGTCGGGCCCGCCAAGGTGTCCGCGGGGAGGAAGCAGTGAGCCAGAACGTTTCGGCACAGGGAGCCAAGCCGCTCGACCTGATCACCATCGGCCGAGCCTCGGTCGATCTCTATGGCCAGCAGATCGGCACGCGGCTCGAGGATGTATCGAGTTTTGCGAAGTCGGTCGGCGGATGCCCCTGCAATATTTCCGTCGGCACGGCGCGCCTCGGCCTCAAGTCGGCGCTGCTCACCCGCGTCGGCGACGAACAGATGGGCCGCTTCATCCGCGAGCAGCTCACCCGTGAAGGCGTCGAGACACGCGGCATCGTCACCGATCCGGAGCGGCTGACGGCGCTCGCGATCCTCGCGGTCGAAAACGACAAGACCTTCCCGCTGCTCTTCTATCGCGACAACTGCGCCGACAACGCGCTCTGCGAAGACGACGTGTCCGAGGAGTTCATCCGTTCCGCTCGCGCCGTGCTTGTCTCGGGCACGCATTTCTCCAAGCCGAACACCGATGCCGCCCAGCGCAAGGCGATCCGTATAGCCAAGGAAAACGGCGCGAAGGTCGTCTTCGACATCGACTACCGCCCGAACCTCTGGGGCCTTGCCGGCCATGACGCTGGCGAAAGCCGATACATTGCGTCTGACCGGGTTTCGGCGCACCTGAAAACGGTTCTTGCCGATTGCGACCTGATCGTCGGCACGGAAGAGGAAGTGCTGATCGCCTCGGGCGAAAGCGACCTGCTCCAGGCACTGAAGACGATCCGCTCGCTCTCCAAGGCGACGATCGTCTTGAAGCGCGGACCGATGGGCTGCATCGTCTATGACGGCCCGATCTCCGACAATCTCGAAGACGGTATCGTCGGCAAGGGCTTCCCGATCGAGGTCTATAACGTGCTTGGCGCCGGCGACGCCTTCATGTCCGGTTTCCTGCGCGGCTGGCTGAAGAACGAGCCGCACGCAACGTCCGCCACTTGGGCCAATGCTTGCGGCGCCTTCGCCGTCTCGCGCCTGCTCTGCGCGCCTGAAATCCCGACCTGGACTGAACTGCAGTTCTTCCTGGAAAATGGCAGCAAGGAACGGGCGCTGCGCAAGGACGAGGCGATCAACCACGTTCACTGGGCAACCACGCGCCGCCGCGACATCCCGCTTCTGATGGCGCTGGCGATCGACCATCGCAGCCAGCTCGAAGACATGGCCGCTGGCGACCAGGCTCTGCTTGACCGCATTCCCGCCTTCAAGGTGCTGGCGGTGAAGGCCGCCGCACAGGTCGCGGCCGGCCGCTCCGGCTTCGGCATGCTGATCGACGACAAATACGGTCGTGACGCGCTTTACGCCGCCGGCGCCCACCGCGATTTCTGGATCGGCAAGCCGATCGAACTTCCGGGCTCGCGGCCGCTGCAGTTCGAATTCAGCCAGGATCTCGGCAGCCGCCTGATCGACTGGCCGGTCGATCACTGCATCAAGGTCCTCTCCTTCTATCACCCGGACGATCCGGCAGAGCTGAAAGCCCAGCAGGTGGCAAAGCTCCGCTCGGCCTTCGAGGCGGCGCGCAAGGTTGGCCGTGAGATCCTGATCGAGATCATTGCCGGCAAGCATGGCAAGCTCGACGACCAGACCATTCCGCGGGCGCTGACCGAACTCTACGATGCCGGTCTCAAGCCGGACTGGTGGAAGCTCGAGCCGCAGGCGAGCCGCGGCGCCTGGGCAGCGATCGATGCCGTCATCGAGGCGCGCGATCCGCTCTGCCGCGGCGTGGTGCTCTTGGGCCTCGAAGCGCCCTATGAGCAGCTCAAGGACGGCTTTGCAGCCGCCCGCACCTCGAAGACGGTCCGGGGCTTTGCAGTTGGCCGCACGATCTTCGCCGATGCCGGCCGGGCCTGGCTCGGCGGCACGATGAGCGACGACCAGGCGATCGCCGACATGGCCGGGAGATTCAAGGCGCTGGTCGATCTCTGGCTGCAACTGGGTGAAACAAAGGCGGCATAGGATCGACGCCAAACGTCGGACAATGCAGCAAGCAGGGTGGAACGGGACGATTCCGCCCACGAGGAGGAAACAGATTATGAGCCAGAAGACCGTGCGCCTGACCATGGCACAGGCCGTGGCGCGGTTCCTGACCCGCCAGATGACCGTCATCGATGGCAAGAAGGTGCCGATCTTCGGCGGCGTCTTCGCCATCTTCGGCCATGGCAACGTTGCCGGCGTCGGCGAAGCGCTGCATGCGATCAAGGAGACGCTGCCGACCTACCGCGCCCAGAACGAGCAGGGCATGGCGAATGCGGCGATCGCCTTTGCCAAGGCGAGCTTCCGCCGCCGCTTCATGGCCTGCACCACCTCGATCGGCCCCGGCGCACTCAACATGGTGACGTCCGCGGCGCTCGCCCATGTCAACCGCCTGCCGGTTCTGTTCCTTCCGGGCGACGTCTTTGCCAACCGCCGCCCCGATCCGGTGCTGCAGCAGGTGGAAAGCTTCGGCGACGGCACTATTTCGGCGAACGACTGCTTCCGCCCGGTCTCTCGCTACTTCGACCGCATCACCCGGCCGGAACAGATCATCCCGGCGCTCCGCCGTGCCATGCAGGTGCTGACAGATCCTGCCGATTGCGGCCCGGTGACGCTGTCGCTCTGCCAGGACGTGCAGGCCGAAGCCTATGACTACCCGGAAAACTTCTTCGACGAGAAGGTCTGGGTGCCGCGTCGCATCGAGCCGGATCTCGACGAACTGGCCACGGCGATCGCGGCGCTGAAGGAAGCGAAGAAGCCGATCATCATCGCCGGCGGCGGCGTGCTTTACTCGGAAGCGAGCAAGGAACTCGGCGACTTTGCCGAACGCCACGGCATCCCGGTCGTCGAGACGCAAGCCGGCAAGTCGGCCCTGCCGCATTCGCATACGCTCAACATGGGCTCGGTCGGCGTTACCGGCACCTCGGCATCCAACGCGCTTGCCGAGGAGGCCGACGTGGTCCTCGCCGTCGGCTCGCGCCTGCAGGACTTCACGACGGGATCATGGGCGCTCTTCAAGAACGACGCCCTGAAGATCATCGGCCTCAACGTCCAGCCCTTCGACGCCGGCAAGCACAACGGCCTGCCGCTGATCGCCGACGCGCGCGCCGGCCTCAGCCGCATTTCCGGCGGGCTCGGCAGCCACAAGGCCGATCCGAGTTGGACCGCCAAGGCGAAGTCCGGAAAGGCCGAATGGCTGGCGGTTGCGGATAAGGCAACGGCCACGACCAATGCGGCCCTTCCCTCCGACGCCCAGGTGATCGGCGCCGTGCAGCGCGCCCGCGGAGCCAAGAACACGACGCTCGTCTGCGCCGCCGGCGGTCTGCCGGGTGAATTGCACAAGCTCTGGCAGGCTGAAGAGCCAGGCGGCTACCACATGGAATACGGCTTCTCGACCATGGGCTACGAAGTCGCCGGCGGCCTCGGCGTCAAACTTGCAAAGCCCGAGAACGACGTGATCGTCATGGTCGGCGACGGCAGCTACATGATGCTGAACTCGGAGATCGCCTCTTCGATCATGCTCGGCGCCAAGTTCACCATCGTGCTGCTCGACAATGCCGGCTACGGCTGCATCAACCGGCTGCAGATGGGCACCGGCGGCGCCAACTTCAACAATCTCTTGAAGGACACGCACCATGTCGAGCTGCCGCAGATCGACTTCGCGGCGCATGCCGGCGCCATGGGCGCCGTCACCCGCAAGGTCGGCTCGATCTCCGAACTCGAAGCGGCGCTCAAGGAGACCGCGAGCGAGACGCGCACGACCGTCATCGTCATCGACACCGATCCGCTGATCACCACCGAGGCCGGCGGCCACTGGTGGGACGTTGCGGTGCCCGAGGTCTCCGGCCGCGCCCAGGTTAACGCGGCGCGCGAGGGCTATGAGAAGGCGCTCGCCGCCCAGCGCTTCGGCTAAGATTGCTCTTTCGGCGCCCGCGCTTTCCGCGCGGGCGCTTTTCCCGTTTATGCTCACAAAACATCCGTCTTCCGCGGATGGCATCAGAAAGTGAAAGACATGATCCGTTACGGAACCAACCCGATCGCCTGGAGCAACGACGACGATCATTCGATCGGCGCGCATCTGACGCTCGAGGACTGCCTCTCCGATTGCCAGAAGATCGGCTTCGACGGCATCGAGAAGGGCCACAAGATGCCATCCGACCCGGAGGCGCTGAAACAGAAGCTCGGGTCCTATGATCTCGTCTTCGTCTCCGGCTGGCACTCGACCAACTTGCTTACCCATGACGTCGAAACCGAGAAGAAGGCGATCCAGCCGCATCTCGACCTCCTGAAGCACAATGGCTGCAAGGTGGCGATCGTCTGCGAAACTTCGAACGCCATCCATGGCGACGATACGAAGTCGGTCGCCAACGACAAGCCGGTACTGCCGGCCGACCAGTGGAAGACGTTCGGCGCTAACCTCGAAGCGATCGCGCAATATTGCGCCGACCAGGGCATCGACCTCGTCTACCATCACCACATGGGCACGATCGTCCAGACCGGCGAGGAGATCGATCTCCTGATGCAGAACACCGGCCCGGCGACCAAGCTGCTCCTCGACACCGGCCACGCCTGGTTCGGCGGTTCCGACCCGGCCGAGGTCGCGAAGAAATACATGCACCGCGTCCGCCATATCCATTGCAAGAACGTGCGGCCTGCCGTGCGCAAGGTCGTCGAGGGCGAAGGCCTCTCCTTCCTCGAAGGCGTGCGCCGCGGTGTCTTCACGGTTCCCGGCGACAGCGAGGGCGGCGTCGACTTCGTCCCCGTGCTGAAGATCGCGGCCGAGCACAACTATTCCGGCTGGCTGGTGATCGAGGCCGAACAGGATTCGGCCGTGCGCAACCCGTTCGAATACCAGTCGCTCGGCCTGAAGTCGCTGAAGGCCTTCGCCAAGGAAGCCGGGCTCGACAAGTAGGCCCAGACTTTCGGACGCCGGACTTGGAGTGAGTGCCCTCATCGGCGCGGTGAGGGAAACGCAGCGCCCCTCATCCGGCTGCCGCCACCTTCTCGCCGCGCGCGGCGAGAAGGGATATGCTGCAACCGCTCGATCCTCTCAACGGCAGCGGTGAAGTGCAAACGGTGTCCCCTCTCCCCGCAAGCGTGGAGAGGTCTAGGGTGAGGGGCAGACCGCACGACCGGCACCCCATGATAAAGAGTTAGGGAGATCGACATGTCCAAGCTGCTCGTCAAACCGAAGGCCAAATCGGGCCTCATGCAAAACGTGACGCCGGAGAGCGCCGGCTGGACCTATGTCGGCTTCGCGGTCGAGCGGCTGAAGGCCGGCGAGACGACCGAGGGCGAGACCGGCGACAAGGAAATCTGCCTGGTGCTGGTTTCCGGCAAGGCGAAAGTCGCCGTCAACGGCGAAAGCTTCGGCGAACTCGGCGAGCGCATGACCCCCTTCGAGGGCCAGCCCTATGCCGTCTACGTACCGAAAGGCAGCCGCTGGCAGGCAACGGCCACCTCGAACCTCGACCTCGCCATCTGCTCGGCGCCGGGCGGCGACGGCTTCAAGGCGAAGGTCATTGCGCCAGGCACCCATCCGCAAATGACCCGCGGCAAGGGCACCAACACCCGCTACGTCACCAACATCATGCCGGAAGACGACGGCTCGGCGCAGTCGCTGCTCGTGGTCGAGGTGATCACGCCCGGCGGCCACACTTCCTCCTACCCGCCGCACAAGCATGATCAGGACGACCTGCCGGCCGAAAGCTATCTGGAAGAGACCTATTACCACCGCCTGAACCCGCCGCAGGGTTTTGCCATGCAGCGCGTCTATACCGACGATCGCTCGCTCGACGAGACCATGGCGGTCGAGGACGGCGATGTGACGCTGGTGCCGAGGGGCTATCATCCGGTCGCCGCCGTGCATGGCTACGACGTCTACTATCTCAACGTCATGGCCGGGCCGAAGCGCATCTGGAAGTTCCACAATGCCCGCGAACACGAGTGGCTGTTCACCGGCGTGTAAGTTTCCACTTACGCGTCAACTGCACCAGCTTTCAGATGCAGCCAGTGACGGCCGTCGTCCATGGCGCCATCCAAGCGCAAACGCGGAAAGCGGCATACACTTTTTGCGGCTCCGCTCTAGCTTCCCTGCTTTCAGGGAGGCCTCCATGCACATCAACGGGCAATGCCACTGCGGCCTTGTGACCTATGAAGCCGAGATCGATCCGGCCGACGTCGCGATCTGCCATTGCACCGATTGCCAGCAACTGACGGGATCCGCCTATCGCGTGACCGCCGGCACGGCACGCGAGAACTTTCGACTGACCGGCGGCGAACCAAAGCTCTATGTGAAGATCGGCGACAACGGCCGGCAGCGGCTGCAGTTCTTCTGCCCGAATTGCGGCTCGCCGATCTACACGACCGGCACGGACGAGGACGCGCTCGAAATCGGCATCCGGGTGGGTACGATCAATCAGCGCCGGCAGCTCCGGCCACGGTCGCAGATCTGGTGTTCCTCGGCCCTGCCCTGGATCGGCGACGTCAGGAAGCTGCCCGGACGCGATCGGGATGAAGCGCCCTACGCCTAGAGCACGATGTCTTCGGACGGAATGCGGGCGGACGACCGCAAGCAGGCTCCTTCATCCCGTTCGCGCCACTCAGGCGGCGGCGCGAAGACCTTCCTTCAGCGGCGCCCAGGCTTCACCGATGACGACGGATGCAGGCGTCGCCGTCATCTGCGACGAGCACGCATCGGGGTTGGCCGCGAGATAGGTTTTCACGAGGTGATAGCCGATCGTATAGCCGGCCCAACGTGGCAGGGCGCGATCGCAGCCGAAGAACCAGCCGGCATGATCATAGCCGTCTTCCCAGAGTTCCCGCTCGGCGCGTTCCAGCAAGCCCGCCCAATCGCCTGCCGCAATCGCGTGGTTCCAGGCATGGCCGTCGCCGCCGTTTATCTCGGCCTCGAAGGCATCAGCAAGGCCTTCGGTGACCAAGGCTTCGCCGAGCTTGGAGCCATAGCCGCAGGTCGCGTGGCGGAAGGAATGATGGAGTTCATGCGTCAGCATTCTCCGCACTTCTTCGGCGGCGAGACTGGCAGGAAAATTCTCGTTGTCAGGGTCGAGCGTGAGGCAAACCAGGCCCCTGCGATGGCAACTGCCGGCCACGCCCATTTCCGGAATGGTCTCGCCCGGCCTGTTTTCAACGACGATGTCGATGGGAGCGGCACTGTCCGCTGCCGGAACGCGCGCGCCGACCCGATGGGCGGTATCACGCACCTGGCGAAGAACCTCTTCGCGCCAGGGGGCAAGCGATCCATACGCTTCAAGGAAGTGAACACGCAGGTCCAGCATCTGGCGAATCTCCCGTCATCGACATCACTCTACCGCGCGGCAAGGTAAGCATGCGGCCGGTGTTTGCAACGCCGAACGAGGGAAAGTTTCAACCTGCAAGCGAACCTGCGGCAAAAGGCGCAGGCTGGACAGTAACCATCGGCGCCCGCCTGACGCCAAAAGCTGCACCGATGCCGATCAGAACCGGATCGTCGTAGCCGATCACGGCGATGCCGGCTGCAAGGTCGCGCAAGGTACCTTGCCAGCGCCGCTCATTGTCGCGGCTGACATTGGCCGAGATGACGACCGGAGTCTCGCCGCCTAGCCCTTCCTCCCGAAGGCGTGCGGCGATGGCCGGTGCGGTGCGACCGCCCATGTAGAAGACCGTCGTGGTCTTCGGGTCAGCCAAGGCGCGCCAGTCCATATCAGCGGGAAGGCCGCCATGGCGGGAATGGCCGGTGACGAAGCGTACCGCCTGCGCATGATCGCGATGGGTCAGCGACACACCAAGGCGCGCCGCCATCGCGCTCGCGGCCGTGATGCCGGGCACGACATCAACCGGAATGCCCTCGTCCTCCAGACGGGCGATTTCTTCGCCGGCACGGCCGAAGATCATGGGATCGCCGGCCTTCAGCCGAACGACGCGTTTGCCGGCGCGCGCCAGCGCCACCATCATGTCGTTGATGTCCTCCTGCCGGCAGCTCTCGCGCCCGCCGCGCTTGCCGACCAGCATACGCTTGGCCTCGCGCCGCGCGAGTTCCAGAACTTCGTTCGAAACGAGATCGTCGAACAGGATGACGTCGGCCGCCTGCAGCGCCCGCACCGCCTTCAGCGTCAGATATTCGCTGTCGCCGGGGCCGGCGCCGACCAGCGTCACACGGCCGGTGGCGGCATGGTTCGCCGACAGGCGCTCCATTTCCGCCACCAGCCGCGTATCGACACCCTCCTCCGGTGTCGCCTGAAAAGCGAGATCGACGAAACGTTCCCAGAAGGCGCGGCGCGGGGCGCCCGGCTTGAGCCGCGTATTCACCTTGTCTCGCAACGCCTGCGCCAGCGCCGCCCAGTCCTTCAACACCGGCGGCAACAACGTCTCGATACGCCGACGGATCGCCTGGGCGAGAATGGGCGCTGCGCCATCTGTCGAGATCGACACGACGACCGGCGAGCGATTAACGATCGAGCCGAACTGGAACTGGCAGAAGGCAGGCTTGTCGATGACGTTGACCGGTACACCGGCCTGCTGGGCTGCCGTGAAGAAGACCTGCGCTTCCTCATCGCTGTCGCAATCGGCAACCGCGAGTGCTGCACCGGAAAGCGTATCCGGCCTCCAGGCTTCGTTGTGGTGAATGAAACGACCCGACGGGTGAGCGGCACCCTTCTCGAGCAGCGCCGCGCAAACGTCGCCAAGTTCTTCCACGGGCGCGTAGACATGGACCTCGGCGCCACAGGCGGCCAGCAGCTCCGCTTTCCACGTCGCAGCATCGCCGCCGCCGGCGACGACGACGCGCTTGCCTTCGAGCGACCAGAAAACCGGCAGCTTGGCGAGTGCCGCCATACGCGCCGGCTCGGCGCGCGATTGCTTTTCATTCCGCAGCGGCAGCAAGGCATCCATCGATGATCCCCCTGATTTCGGCGCGGCAGGAGCCGCAATTGGTTCCGGCACTCACGGCCTGCCCGACCGCTTCAACCGAGCGGCAGCCGCCGCGCACAGCAGCAACGATCTGGTTGACGCCGACATTGAAGCAGGAGCAAACGGTCGCCCCCGGGTCGGGCCTGTCGGCGCCGGGTCGGCCGGCGACGAGCGCGAAGCGCATGCGCAGATCCGCGTGCGAGGCGCTCAGCTGCTCGACGGCCCAGTTGCGGGCAACGGCGACCGGTTCCGGCGCCAGGAAGAGTGCCAGCAGCAGGCGATCGCCGTCGAAGAAGGCAAGGCGGCGCTGACCGGTGGGGCCGTCCACATAGCCGATCGGCTCGATATCCTGATCAAGCTGAAAGGTCTTCCGGCACCAGGTGGCCCAATCCTCCGGCGCCACTTCGGTCGCAAGCTCCAGACGCCAACCGCCGCTTGCCTTGGCGACGGCCCAGT
>NZ_JAEPRP010000011.1:20257-53744 GCF_016652895.1 Ensifer sp. SSB1 | reverse complement strand
CGAGATCGAGGCCAGCGGGTTTTGCCGCGCTGACGGCGAAGCCGTAGACAGAGGCGCAAAAGCGGCGCACCGCAACGGCAGCATTTTTCGAAGCCGGCTGGCCCGAAACCGGATCGGTGACTGGTGGGACCAGCGCGTCGATGCGCGCCTTTGCCGCGAACTGATCGTTCCAGTGCATCGGCACGAAGAGATTGCCGAGCGCCTGGCGCTCGGTGATCAGCGCGCGGACGATCGCCGAGCCATGCGGGCTTTCGAGCGTGACGAGGTCGGCCGCGGCAATGCCGAGGCCCATCGCGTCGCGCGGGTGGATCTCGGCGAAAGGCTCGGCGAGATGAGCCGAGAGCCGCGCACTTTTCCCGGTACGGGTCATCGTGTGCCAGTGGTCGCGCACGCGGCCGGTGTTCAAGGTGAAGGGAAAGGCCTCGCTGACACGGTCCGGCACAGCGCTTTTCACCGCCACGAAACGAGCGCGCCCATCCGCATGGAAAAAGCCACCATCGGCAAAGAAGCGTGTCTCGCGCTTCGGCCCTCCCTGCGGCTGCGGCCACTGGAACGGAGCGAGTGCATCATAGTTGGGAGCGTCGATCTTCGCATGCGCACCGATATCGAAATCGCGCCGCCCGGCATTTTCGAAGGCCGAAAGACCGGCATGTTCGGCGAAGATTTCCGAGGGCGTGGCAAAAGCGAAGGCACCTTCGAAACCCATGCGCCGGGCGACTTCGGCAAGCTGCCACCAGTCGGCGCGCGCCTCGCCGGGGACAGTGAGAAAGCCGCGCTGGCGCGAGATGCGGCGCTCGGAATTGGTGACCGTGCCGTCTTTTTCGCCCCAACCGAGCGAGGGCAGCAGCACATGGGCGTGGCGGGTGGTGTCAGTTTCTCGGAGCACATCGGAGACGACGACGAAGGGACAGGCCTCGAGCGCCGCCTCGACGGCATCGGCATCCGGCATGGATACGACCGGATTGGTCGCCATGATCCAGATCGCCTTGATGCGGCCATCGGCAACGGCGCTGAACATATCGACGGCCTTCAGCCCCGGCTTTGCGGCGATTGACGGCGCGCCCCAGAAGCGACGCACCTGATCGCGGTGCCCGGCCTTCTCGATGTCCATATGGGCGGCGAGCAGGTTGGCGAGGCCGCCGACCTCGCGACCACCCATGGCATTGGGTTGACCGGTGAGTGAGAACGGCCCCATGCCCGGCCGGCCGACGCGGCCGGTGGCGAGATGACAGTTGATGATGGCGTTGACCTTGTCGGTGCCGACAGAGGACTGGTTGACGCCTTGGCTATAGCAGGTGACGACTTTTTCCGTCGTTTCGAACAGACGGAAGAAGGCGGCGATTTCCGACGGTTCGAGGCCGGTCGCCCGGACCAACGCTGCTTCATCGATCGCGGCCGTGGCAAGGGCTTCGGCAAAGCCGCTGGTGTTGGCGGCGACATAGGCATGGTCGAGGGCCGCACTTGCCGCCAGATACGCGAAGAGTGCATTGAACAGCGCCACGTCGCCATCGGGGCGGATCGCCAGATGCAGGTCGGCGATATCGGCGGTCATCGTGCGGCGCGGATCGATCACCACCACGCGCATGTCCGGTCGCGCCGTCTTGGCGGCCGCAAGGCGCTGGTAGAGCACCGGGTGACACCAGGCGAGATTGGAGCCGGCGAGCACCACGAGGTCGGCGAGCTCCAGATCCTCGTAGCAGCCCGGCACCGTGTCCGAGCCGAAGGCGCGGCGGTGGCCGGCAACCGACGAGGACATGCAGAGCCGCGAATTGGTGTCGATGTTGGCCGACCCGATGAAGCCTTTCATCAGCTTGTTGGCGACGTAATAGTCTTCGGTCAACAACTGGCCCGAGACATAGAAGGCGACCGCATCCGGCCCGTGTTCGGCAATCGTCTGAGCAAAGCGCTCCGCGACGAGATCGAGCGCCTCGTCCCAGCCGGCCTGCTCGCCGCCGATTTCCGGATTCAGCAGCCGGCCGTCGAGATCGAGGGTCTCGGCCAGCGCCGAGCCCTTGGAGCAGAGCCGGCCGAAATTGGCAGGATGATCGCCGTCCCCGCGGACGGCGACGCCGCCGCTATCATCGACTGTTGCGATGACGCCGCAGCCGACGCCGCAATAGGGACAGGTGGTCTTGACCTCCCGCTCCATGGCTATTCCGCCGCAATCAGCAAGCTTTCGAGCGCGATGAAGAGCGCGCCGCCTTCAATGCGCACCGGGATCGTGCGCACCGCGCCCTCGTCCGCCCCGAGCGCCTTGCCGGTTTCGAGCGAGATCACCCAATTGTGCAAGGGGCAGGTCACCGCCGCACCGTGGACGATGCCCTGCGACAGCGGCCCGCCCCTATGCGGGCAATGATCCTCGATGGCGAAGACCTCGTTTTCGGCAGTGCGGAACACCGCGATCTTGCCCTCAGGCGTCTTCACGCAGCGCGCGCCCCTCAGGGGAATGTCGGAGATATCGCCGATCGGATGCCAGTTCATATCCATCACCTCACTCCGCTGCTTCAGAAAAACCGACCGTCGCCATCGGCCGGAACTCGTGCTTGTCCTTGCCGGAGACGCGCTCCGACCAGGGATCGACCTGGGCGAATTTTTGGCTGAAGACGAAGCGGTCGAAATAGGCCTTGCGCTTCTCCGCATCGCCCATGATCTGGCGGCGGATCTCGTCGAGGCCGACGCGTTTCGCCCATTTGTAGATGCGCTCGAGGTAGCGTGCCTGCTCGCGGTACATCTGCGTCAGCGCCACGATATGCTCCAGCGCCTCATCCTCGGTCTTCACCAACCCGAGAACTTCCGTGCCCTTGATGTCGAGACCGGCCGCACCGGCGAAATGAATCTCGAAACCGCTGTCGACGCAGATGACGCCGATGTCCTTGCAGGTCGCCTCCGCGCAATTGCGCGGACAGCCGGAGACGGCCATCTTCAGCTTGGCGGGCGTCCACGAGCCCCACATGAACTTCTCGATGCGGATGCCGAGACCGGTCGAATCCTGGGTGCCGAAGCGGCACCAGTCGGAGCCGACGCAGGTCTTCACCGTGCGCAGCCCCTTGGCATAGGCCTGGCCGGAAACGAAGCCGGCCTTGCCGAGATCGGCCCAGACGGCCGGCAGGTCTTCCTTCTCGATGCCGAGCAGGTCGATGCGCTGGCCGCCGGTCACCTTGACCAGCGGGATCTCGAACTTGTCGACGACATCGGCGATCGCCCGCAGTTCGCCGGAATTGGTGACGCCGCCCCACATGCGCGGCACCACCGAGTAGGTGCCATCCTTCTGGATGTTGGCGTGGACGCGCTCGTTGATGAAGCGCGACTGGTAGTCGTCGGCATATTCGTCCGGCCAGTCGCAGACGAGGTAGTAGTTCAGCGCCGGCCGGCACTTGGCGCAGCCGCAGGAGGTCTTCCACTCCAACTCCTGCATCACGGCCGGAATGGTCTTCAGGCTCTTCGCCTTGATCAGCCGACGGACATCATCATGGCCGAACTCGGTGCAGGTGCACATCGGCTGGACCGCCGCCGGATTGTAGCTTTCGCCGAGCGTCAGCGACATCAGTTGCTCGACGAGACCGGTGCAGGAGCCGCAGGAGGCGGACGCCTTGGTATGAGCCCGCACGTCGTCGAGTGAGGTCAGGCTCTTGCCGGTAATCGTCTCGACGATCTTGCCCTTGCAGACGCCGTTGCAGCCGCAGATCTCCGCATCATCCGGCAAGGCTGCAACGGCCGCCATAGGGTCCAGGGGCGATCCCCCCTGATAGGCCTGGCCGAAGATCAGTGTTTCCCGCATTTCGGTGATGTCGGTGCCACGCTTCATCAGGTCGTTGAACCATGCACCATCAGCAGTCTCTCCGTAGAGCACCGTGCCGATGATGCGGTTGTCCTTGAGCACCAGCCGCTTGTAGACGCCGGCGGTGGCGTCGCGAAGGACGATTTCCTCGCGTTCGTCGCCGTCGGCGAAGTCACCGACCGAATAGAGGTTGATGCCGGTCACCTTCAGCTTTGTCGGCGTATCGGAATGAACGAAGGCGCCGCTGCGATCGCCAGCCAGGTGTCGTGCCGCAACCCGCGCCATCTCGTAGAGCGGTGCCACAAGGCCATAGACCATGCCGCCGACCTCGGCGCACTCACCGACCGCCATGATGTCCCCGTCGGAGGTCAGCATGCCGGCGTCGACGACGATGCCGCGATTGGTGGCAAGCCCCGCCTCCTTGGCAAGGCCGACATTCGGCCGGATGCCGACCGCCATCACGACCAGGGTCGCCGGGATGATACGGCCGTCGTCGAGCTCGATGCCCTCGACTTTCTCATCGCCGACAATCCGCTTGGTGTTCGCCTTGGTGATGACCTTGATGCCGCGCTCCTCGACAGCCCTTTGCAGGAGATAGCCGGCGGCCGGATCGAGCTGCCGTTCCATCAGGGTCGGCATGACGTGCAGGACGGTGACGTCCATGCCGCGGGCGCTGAGGCCGGCCGCGGCCTCAAGACCGAGGAGACCGCCACCGATGACGACAGCCTTTTCGCGCGACTGGGCCGCAAGAAGCATCGCCTGCACATCGTCGAGATCGCGATAGGTGATGACACCGCGCAGATCCTTGCCCGGGACTGGAATGATGAAGGGCACCGAACCGGTTGCGATCACCAGCTTGTCATAGCTCTCCGTCACGCCATGGTCGGAGGTGACGGTCTTGGCGTTTCGATCGATGGCAACGATCTTGTGACCCTTGTACAGCGTGATGCCATGCTTGATGTACCAGCCGTCGCCATGGATGATGATCTGTTCGTAGTCCTTCTCGCCCGAAAGCACCGGCGACAGCATGATGCGGTCATAGTTGACGCGCGGCTCGGCGTTGAAGATCGTCACCGCGTAGCGGCCGGGCGCCTTCTCGAACAGTTCTTCCAGCATGCGGCCCGGCGCCATGCCGTTGCCGACGATCACGAGCTTTTCGGGGGTGTGTTCGGCCATGGTGATCACTCCGCAGCTTCGACGAAGCGGTGGCGCTCATAGAGAAACTTAAGCACGGCTTCGCGGCATTTGAGGTAGGTTCGGTCGCCGGCAAGCTCGATGCGCCGGCGCGGACGGGCGAGCGGCACGTCGAGGATTTCGCCGATGCGGGCCGACGGTCCGTTGGTCATCATGACGATGCGATCGGAAAGCAGCACCGCCTCGTCAACATCGTGGGTGATCATCAGCACGGTGTTGCCGAGTTCGGCATGGATCTGCATCACCTGGTCCTGAAGATGCGCGCGGGTCAGCGCATCGAGCGCGCCGAAAGGCTCGTCGAGCAGCAGCACCTTCGGCTCCATGGCAAGCGCGCGGGCAATGCCGACACGCTGCTTCATGCCGCCGGAGATTTCCGACGGGCGCTTCTCGGCCGCATGCGCCATCTGCACCAGCTCGAGATTGCGCATCGTCCAGTCGTGGCGCTCAGCCTTGGCTTTCGTCGCGCGGAAGACCTTGTCGACGCCGAGGCGGACGTTCTCGTAGACCGTCAGCCAAGGCAGCAGCGAATGGTTCTGGAAGACGACGGCGCGGTCCGGCCCCGGCTCGTCGGCAACCCGGCCGTCGAGCAGTACGACGCCGGTCGTCGCCTGGGTCAGGCCGGCAACGATGTTGAGCAAGGTCGACTTGCCGCAGCCGGAATGACCGATGATCGAGATGAACTCGCCCTTGTCCACCGACAGCGACACCTGTTTCAGCACCTCGGTGCGGGTGCCGCCGCGCTCGAAGCTCTTGTCGATCAGTTCCAGCGAAAGATAGCTCTTGGTCATGGCTTTCCCCTCTCTCAGGCGGTTGCGGTGCCGCGGGTGACGACGCGGCCGACGAGGGCGATGAGGCGATCGAGCAGGAAGCCGACGATGCCGACATAGATCAGCGCGACGATGATGTCGCTGATCAGCGAGGAGTTCCAGGCGTCCCAGATGAAGAAGCCGATGCCGACGCCGCCGATCAGCATTTCGGCCGCAACGATCGCCAGCCAGGAGAGACCGATACCGATGCGAAGGCCGGTGAAGATGTAGGGGGCTGCGGCCGGCAGCATGATCTTGGCAAAGTATTCGAATGCGTTGAGACGCAGCACCTTGGCGACGTTCTGGTAGTCCTGCGGGATGTTGCGGATGCCGACGGCGGTGTTGATGATGATCGGCCAGATAGCGGTGATGAAGATCACGAAGATCGCCGAGGGATTGCCGTCCTGAAAGGCGGCAAGCGACAGCGGCAGCCAGGCGAGCGGCGGCACGGTGCGCAGCACCTGGAAGATCGGATCGAGTCCGCGCATGGCAAGCTGGCTCTGGCCGACCAGCGCGCCGAGCGCGATGCCGACGACGGCGGCGAGTGCATATCCTACCGCGACGCGCTGCAGGCTTGCCGCGATGTGCCAGAAGAGCCCCTGGTCGACACCCTGGCCCACATAGAAGGGATGGGCGATCAGCTCCCAGCTTTCTTCCATCACGCGCGTCGGTGACGGCAGGCTGGAATCAGGCGCCGAACAGAGGATCTGCCAGGCAATCAGAATCAGCGAAAGCGTGACGATGAGCGGCGCGATGTTGGCAGCACCGGCGGCGATGCGTGCGAGCCACGGACGGTGGCCTCCAGGCTTTGCCGAGCAGGTCAAGGCGATCACGCGCGCGGCAGGCCGCGGTGCCGGCTGGTCCTTGAGTTTGAGGTTGGTGACGGTCATGGCCGTTCTCCTTGGAATTCGAAAACGGATGGTCGCGAAGCACTGGCCGCGACTATCGCAATGATCAGGCGACGCGCGAGATGGAAAGGCTCTTGAGGTACGCCTGCGGATCGGCGGGATCGAAGACCTTGCCGTCGAAGAACTTTTCGACGCCGCGCGAGGTGGATGCCGGCACGTCGGTCACACCCAGATCCTTGGCCGCCTCACGCCAGATGTCTTCGCGGTTGACCTTGGCGACGAGCGCCTTGATGTCGGTATCGGGCGCGAACTTGCCCCAGCGGATGTTCTCGGTCAGGAACCAGCTATCGTGGCTCTGGAAGGGATAGGACGCGTGATCGCGCCAGAACTTCATGAAGTGCGGACTCTGTTCGACGATCTTGCCGTTGCCGTAGTCGTATTCGCCCTTGAGGCGATCGACGATGTCCTTCGGCGGCACGTTGAACCAGCTGCGCTTGCCGACGATCTTGGCCAGCTCGTCCTTGTTGGTCATGTCGTCGCACCATTGCGCCGCTTCCTGGATGGCCATGGTAAGCGCCTTGGCGGCGCGCGGGTTCTTCTCCACCCAGTCCGCGCGCATGGCGAAGGACTTTTCCGGATGTTCGTTCCAGATCTCGGCGGTGTTGACGGCGGTGTAGCCGATCTTCTGGTTGACGAGCTGCTCGTTCCAGGGCTCACCGACACAGAAACAGTCCATGGTGCCGACCTTCATGTTGGCGACCATCTGCGGCGGCGGCACGACGATGGTTTCGACATCGCTATCCGGATCGATGCCGCCGGCGGCGAGCCAGTAGCGGATCCAGAGATCGTGCGTGCCGCCGGGGAAGGTCATAGCCACCTTGGCGGCGACGCCTTCGGCCTTCTTCCTGGCGAAGGCTTCCTTGAGCGCGGAGGCGTCGATACCGACCTTGAGATTGGCATAGGCCTGCCCGACCGAGATCGCCTGCGCATCGAGATTGAGGCGGGCGAGGATAACCATCGGCAGCGGCTGGTTGTTCTGGGTGACCTTTCCAGTCGAGATCAGATAGGGCATCGGCGTCAGGATATGGGCGCCATCGATGCCGGAACCGGCGGAGCCCAGCACCAGGTTGTCACGCGTCGTGCCCCAGGAGGCCTGCTTGACCACCTCGACGTCGGTCATGCCGTATTTGTCGAAGAGCCCCTTCTCCTTGGCGATGATCAGCGGCGCCGAGTCGGTAAGCGCGATGAAGCCGAGTACCGCCTTGGTGGTTTCCGGCCCGGAGCCTTGCGCAAAGGCACCGGATGGGAAGGCCGTCTTGACCGCGCCGAACAGTGCAGCGGTAGCGGTGGTCTTCAGCAGGCTGCGGCGGGTCAGACCGCCGGTCGAAAACTTGGTCATGCGCAGGTTCCTCTGCTGGCCGGATAACGGACATAAAAAAACGCCGCTCGGTGATTGCGTCCGGGATCGGGAGGAATCCTCGGGAACAAAACCTTGCGACGTCGGTGTCTTCGGCAAACGCGATCTGGCGTTTGATTTCGCTTCGATCGCCGTTGACCGAAGCATTTCAAGAAAAGCAAAGGCCGTGCCAGTTCGTCGGCGCGACAGTTAGCGCCTTGAATTAAAACCGTAATTTTCGGATGCGAGTGCGGCGCCCATAAATGCGCCTATTGTAGAGCCTGCTGAATTATTGTGCGGTGCACATATTCCGCGTCGAGACTCTGCACAAACATGGTGCGCCATGCTCAGCTCTCCAGCTCGACCGAAGCGTGCGCCATCGAGGCGCGAACGGGGAAAGAGCGGATATAGGCCTCGATATCAACGGGATCGAAAACGTGGCCATCCATGAAGCGCTCGCCCCGTCTGTCACCCTCGATACGAATATCGGCATCGGCGGGAGCGGCCGCCGTGCCGAGTGCCTGGCGATAGATGTCGGGGCGATAGGCGGCAGCCGCAAGCGCCTGCATGCCTGGTGACAGCCGTACCTGCCCCCAACGCACCATCTGGCTGTAGATCCAGAGTGCCTGACCGGAACGGGGATAGTTGGCGTGATCGCGATGGAAAACGAAATAGTCGTCGATCACGCGCCTGTTGCCGGCCGCATCAATGGCGAACTCGCCGGCGAGAACCCTGCGGATGATTTCGACCGGGGCGCCAATGTAGCGGGGGGTGGCAAGCAATTCGGCAAGGGTGCCGCGATTGTCAGGCACATCGCACCAGCGCGCCGCCTGGTCGAGCGCCACAAGCAGCCGCGATACGGTCTCGGCGTTGCCCTCAGCCCATTCTGGTCGCATGCCGACCACCTTTTCCGGCGCCGATGGCCAGATATCCTGCTTGGCAGCGACAATGCGCCCAAGACCACGCTCGGAGGCCACCATGTTCCAGGGGGCGCCGACGCAGAAACCGTCGATGGCGCCGGCAGCCAGCGCATCCGAGGTCAGCGGTGGCGGCACCACCACGAGCTTGACGTCGCGGTCGGGATCGATGCCGCCGGCCGCGAGCCAGTAGCGGACCTCGTAATTGTGCGAGGAGAAGGGATAGGTGACACCGAGCCTTGGTGCCGCCTCGCCGTCCCGGCGCATGCGCGCAAGCACCACTGCGAGCGCGCGCGCATGGGCAAGCGCATCCCCAACCTCGCCAAGACCGCTCTCCTCCTGCATGCGCGCAAAGAGCCGGTTGGACAGCGTGATCGCATTGCCGCCACGCCCGAGCGAGAAAGGGGCGATCGTCGGCGAGGGATTGGAACCTAGGCCGAGCATGGCGGCCACCGGCATCGGCGAAAGCATGTGGGCGATATCGAACTGACGAAAGGCGAGCCGGTCGCGCACATTGGCCCAGGAAACGTCCTTGACCAGATCGAGCGTCAGCCCTTCCCTGCGGGCAAAGCCGAGCTCCGCCGCCACGATCAGCACGGAAGCGTCGACCAGCGGAATGAAGCCGGCGCGGATGGTTCGTGTGCCTTCGCCGCCGAGCTTCACCGGCGCGGGCACGCCCTCGCCCATCGCCGCGCCGGGTCGCGAATTATCGATGGTCGTCATGATGTTCACTCCGGTGTCTCCTTCCGACGGCTCGACCATGACGCAACCGTCACATCAGCAGCCCTGCGGCCGTCACCACGCTCTGCGCGATATCCGACATCTTCTTCTTTTCGTTCATCGCCGTCTGACGCAGGAGCGCGAAGGCCTCATCCTCGGAGAGACCACGCATCTTCATCAGGATGCCCTTGGCGCGCTCGATCACCTTGCGCTCTTCCAGCGCCGATTTCGCATCGGCGAGCTCGCGCTGCAGCCGGCTGAAGGCGTTGAAGCGGCTGACGGCCATGTCGAGGATCGGCTTGACGCGCTCCTTCTTCAGCCCGTCGACCACATAGGCGGAGACGCCCGCCTCGACCGCCGCCTCGATCGAGGCCGTATCGGAGCGGTCGACGAACATGGCGATCGGCCGCCCGACGGTGCGGGTCAGTTGAAACAGATGCTCCATCATGTCGCGGTTGGGGTTTTCGATATCGATGACGATGACATCGGGCCGAAGCGTCTCGATGGTCCGAGCCATGCCCTGGACTTCATGAATGACCGTGACCTTGCGGTGGCCGGCCTCATGCAATCCCTCCTCGATAATCGAGGCGCGGATGGCGTTCTCGTCAATGACGAGAATGGTGAGGTCCCGGTGCGTCATGCGTCGATCATGATGCGGCGCAGCATTTTTCGCAACAGGGTTTGCACAATATTTTGACATTTTAGCATTATGCTCAAAATTTATGCGGAACGCCATTTGATTGGGCGAGGCCGTGGCGATAGCGGGAGACGCTCGGACGATGTAAAAGGACAACGAGCAACAGGATCGGCGCACGGATGACAAAGGGTCAGTTCAGGATGCTGCGCAGCGCGACCGCGGGTATTGACGCGGTCGAGGCGGAATCGCGCCATTCCTTCGCCCGCCACACCCACGACCAGTTCGGCATTGGCCTCATCTACCAGGGCGCCCAGAAATCGCTCAGCGGCCGAGGCGTGGTGGAAGCCGGCGCCGGCGACATGATCACCGTCAATCCCGGCGAGGTGCATGACGGCGCGCCGATCGGGGATGCCGGCCGCTCGTGGCGCATGCTCTATTTCGATCCGTCCGTCATCGCTGCCGCCGCAGAGGATATCAGCCAGGGCCGTTCGGATGCCGCCGAGTTTGCCTCACCGGCTTTCAAGGATGCGGACGCGGCAAATCAGTTCCGGGCGCTGTTCGCAACGATCACAGACCCGACAACAGAGAACGAGGCGATCCGGCGCGAGGAGCGGCTTCTGCTGCTGCTTGCGAGCGTTCTTGCCACCGGCAGACCGGAGTACCAGGAAAGACCGGCAACGGTCACCGCCGCAAAGACGATGATCGACGATGATCCGACAGCTGCGATCACCCTTGCCGACCTCGCGACCGAGGCAAGGCTGAGCCGGTTTCAACTGGTGCGCAACTTCGCCAGCGCGGTCGGCCTGACACCGCATGCCTATATCGTCCAGCGCCGCATCGATCTTGCTCGCCGCCTGATCGGCGAGGGCACGCCGCTGGCGGAGGCTGCGTTTGCCGCCGGCTTCGCCGACCAGAGCCACATGACGCGCGTCTTCGTCAGCAAATATGGCCTCTCCCCGGGCCTTTATGCCGAGGCAAGGCGGGATGAGGAAAAGTATGCGCGGTTCTCCGCCCGCATCCCGCTCTAAGCTGTCAGAATCGAAGTAGCACCCGCAATTCCGTTCAAGACCCGCCCCCTCCCCGGGCGCATGGCTGCACCGGCTGCACAGCGACAGGCGCGGCGCTGCAACGGAGAACGGACATGTCGAAAAAATTCCAGGGCTATCTCTATCTTTCGCTGGCGATGATCCTCGTCGGCAGCACCGTGATCGCCAGCAAGATCATTGCCGCCGGGCTTGCACCCTTCACCGCGACAGCCCTGCGCTTCGCCATCGCCTTTCCGCTCTTCCTGCTGTTGATGTGGCTCACCAGGACGTCATGGCCGAAACTTAAAGGCCGCGACTGGCTGATCCTTCTTGCGCAGGCAGGCGCCGGTAGCGTCGGCTACACCACCCTGCTGATCGCCGGCCTGAGCCTGACGCCGGCAACCGATGCCGGCGTAGTGATCGGCACCCTGCCGGTGGTTTCCGCCGCCATCGCCATCCTCATTCTCGGCGAACGCCCCGACCGTCGGATGCTGGCGGCGATCGCGCTCGCCGCTGTCGGCGTGCTCACCATCGTCTTCAAGCCCGGCGAGGACGGCGGCCATTCTCCGCTCGGTATCGCGCTCATCTTCGGCGCCGTCATCTGCGAGGGCTTGTTCATCCTTCTCAACAAGCGCGTGAAGGCAGAGATCTCGCCCCTGGCGCTCTCGACACTGATGACCGGCCTCGGCTTCGTCGTCGCTCTCATCCCCGCCCTCTTCGAGGCGCATGCAACTGCCGCGATCGACAAGAACGCGATCCTTGCGGTCCTCTATTATGCCATCATCCCGACCGTTGCCGGCTTCGTGCTCTGGTATGCGGGATCGGCGAAAGTGAGCGGCACCGAGGCCTCCGTTTTCACGGCGCTGGCACCGGTCTCGGCGGTGATCTTCGCCTTTCTGTTGCTCGGAGAGCCGGTTGGCAGCCATCAACTGCTTGGGATCGGCTGCGTGCTCGGCGCCGTTCTCGGCCTGACCGTGCCCCAGATCATTGCCAACCGAAGGACCGCACGCAGCCTTTCCGCCGGAGAGGCTTGAACGAGAATAAATGCATCCATTTCGAGGGCTCCTCATGCACTTCCAACACGCAGACGATATCTGGCGCGACTTCCCGGAGCTGAGCGCCGGTACGCTTTTCATCAGCGGCATAAGCGGCGACGTTTCGGTCGAGGACCATATTCACCGTTTCCAGGCGATCGCGAATGACCGCCTGGAAACGGCGTCGGAAAGCGACCTGCCGGCAATCCAGGCCTGGCGCCGGACCTTTGCCAGGATGGGGCTGAAGCCGACGCAATATCGCTCGGCTTCTGAAGCCTTGCTCCGACGCTTCCGGAAGGAAGGCAGCTTGCCGGCGATCCATCCGTTGATTGACCTCTGCAACGCCACCTCGCTCGCCTTCGCGATCCCGATCGCCGTCTTCGATCTGGCCCATGTCAGCGGCTATCTGCATGTTCGCCGGGCTTCCGGCAACGAGACCTATCTGACGTTCGCAGGAGAGACCGAAAACCCGGAGGCCGGCGAAGTGATCTTTGCGGATGGCGAAGGGCGGGCGCATGCCCGGCGCTGGACCAACCGGCAGAGCGGCCACTCGGCGATCCGACCTCAAACGACCCATGCGCTGATCGTTGCCGAAGCCCTGCACGGGACGGCGCGAGAAGATGTCACGCGGTTGATCGCCACGCTTTCGGAGGCGATCGCCGCAGCCTGGGGCGATCGCCCGAGCACGGCCATGCTCGATCGTTCGTCGCCGCGTTTCGATTTTTCGATTTAGGGGAATCGCTCAGATACGGCGCATCAGCGCCGAGGTGCCGGCCGGCGCCGTTGGGCACCGGCCGGAGGGAAATCGATCAGGCCGCCTTGGCGACGTGATATTCCTTGATCGCAACCATCTTGATCGCCGGATAGCGCTCCGCCTCATAGCGAAGCGAGAAGCTGTCCTGTGCGAGGAACACCGGGTCGCCGTCGAGATCGCGGGCGATGTCACCGCGCCGTGCCGTGACGAACTTGTCGAGTTCGGCCGGCTGATCGGAGGAAATCCAGCGGCAGACGGAGAAGCGCGACATTTCGAAGGATACCGGCAGGCCGTATTCTGCCTGCAGGCGCTCCTTCAACACGTCGAGCTGCAGAGCACCGACGACGCCGACGATGGCCGGCGAGCCGTCTTCCGGCGAGAACAGCTGCACGACGCCCTCTTCGGCCATCTGCTGCAGCGCTTCCTTCAGCTTCTTCGCCTTCATCGCGTCTTCCAGGCGCACGCGGCGCAGGATTTCCGGTGAGAAGTTCGGCACGCCCTGAAACACCAGCGGCTCACCCTCGGTCAGCGTGTCGCCGATGCGGAGCGTACCATGGTTCGGGATGCCGACGACGTCGCCGGCGTAAGCCGTGTCGGCGAGCTGGCGCTGCGAGGCGAAGAAGAACTGCGGGGCGCTGAGGCCCAGCTGCTTGCCGGTGCGCGACAGGCGTGCCTTCATGCCGCGCTCGAGCTTGCCGGAGCAGACGCGGGCAAAGGCGATGCGGTCGCGATGGTTCGGGTCCATGTTGGCCTGGATCTTGAAGACAAAGGCCGTCATCTTGTCATCGGTCGCATGCACCGTGCGGACATCCGCCACCTGGTCGCGCGGCGGCGGCGCGATGTCGCCGAGCGCATTGATGAGGTCGCGCACACCGAAGTTGCGCAGTGCCGAGCCGAAGAAGACAGGCGTCAGGTGACCTTCGAGGAAAGCCTTCTTGTCGAAGGGCTTGCAGGCCTCGATCGCCAGCATCAGCTCTTCGGTGAAGGCGTCGCGCTCGTTTTCCGGCAGGCGATGGGAGGCCATCTCCGGGCCGTTGACCTTGGTCGGGATTTCCTGCGTGTCGGACCCGCGCACGGTGTTGTCGGCGAGGTTGTAGGAGCCGCAGAAGGTCTTCGAGCGCCCGATCGGCCAGGTCACCGGCGCGCAGTCGAGCGCCAGCTTTCCCTCGACCTCGTCCAGGATCTCGAAGGGATCGCGGCTTTCACGGTCCATCTTGTTGACGAAGGTAATGATCGGAATGTCGCGCATGCGGCAGACTTCGAAGAGCTTCAGCGTGCGCGGCTCGATACCCTTGGCGGCGTCGATGACCATGACGGCCGCATCCACCGCCGTCAGGGTGCGGTAGGTATCGTCGGCGAAGTCTTCGTGACCGGGCGTATCGAGAATGTTGAAGACGTTGCCGCCATACTCGAAGGTCATCACCGAGGTGACGACCGAGATGCCGCGCTCACGCTCGATCTTCATCCAGTCCGAGCGGGTCTGAATGCGATCCTTCTTGGCCTTGACCTCACCGGCGAGCTGGATAGCACCGCCGAACAGCAGCAACTTTTCCGTGAGCGTGGTCTTACCGGCGTCCGGGTGCGCAATGATCGCAAATGTGCGGCGGCGGGAGACCGCCTCGGCGAGAGTTTCAGCCATGTCGTAAAATCCTGTGAGTTGCCGCGTCCTTTACAGGCTCGGCCCCGATTATGCAATTGACCGCGGCGCCCGCGGCCCGGCTTATGCGGGCATGAGCACGCACCCTTCCCTATCCCGCCCGACCCTCAACCTCGTTCGCCTGCCGCACGGCGAAGGCCTGGAGCTTCCAGCCTACGAGACCGCAGGCGCCGCCGGCATGGATTTGCGGGCCGCCGTTCCCGCAGACCGGCCGCTCATGCTCACCCCGGGCAAGCGCGCCCTGGTGCCGTCAGGTTTCATTTTCGAAGTCCCCGCTGGCTACGAAGCGCAGATCCGCCCGCGCTCGGGCCTTGCCTTCAAACACGGCATCACCTGCCTCAACACGCCCGGCACCATAGACAGCGACTATCGCGGCGAAGTGAAGGTGCTGCTCGTCAATCTCGGCGATGAAGATTTCCTCATCGAGCGCGGTATGCGCATTGCCCAGATGGTGATCGCGCCCGTGACCCAGGTTGCGGTCCGCGAGGCAGACGGGGCCAGCGAGACGGCACGCGGCGCCGGCGGCTTCGGCTCAACCGGCGTTTAAGCCGGACTTCCCATTAAACCAGCGGCGGCAGGCGCCGCTTGACCGGCGACGACTTGACGATCGAGGTGTTGGTCTGCGCCTTCTCGGCAATGCGGTCGAGGATCGTGTCGAGCTGCGCCATGTCGCGCACGAAGAGCTTGGCGATGAAGCAATCGTCGCCGGTGACCTTGTCGCATTCGACGATCTCGGGCGTGTCCTGGATCAGCCGCTCGACAATGTGCAGCATGCCCGGCATCGGCCGCACGCGGATGACCGCCTGCAGGGGATAGCCGACCTTCACCGGATTAAGCGCAATGGTAAAGCCATCGAGAATGCCGCGCTCTTCCAGCTTGCGCAGGCGATCCGCGGCACTCGGCGAGGATAGCCCGGACTCCTGCGCCAGCTCCTTCAGCGACACCCGTGCATTGGCGGCAAGAATGTCGAGGATTCGTCGGTCAATCTCGTCCAACATCACGGCACCATAAGTCACAACAGCAAACAGAACTTCGATAATTAGGCAATCTAGCACAATTGCCTTCTTACATCCATGGGAAAGGCGGCAGGCTCCAGCTATTCTCCGATCATCAACATGGAGCAGCATCATGAACACCGAACTCAAACGCGGCAGCATCGAGATGACGGCAGCAATGCTGATCTCCGGGACCATCGGCTGGTTCGTGCTGCTGTCCGGACAGCCGGTAACGAGCGTCGTGTTCTGGCGCTGCGTCTTCGGGGCGGTGACGCTCTTTGCCATCGCCTGGGCGCTTGGGCTGCTCGACCGTCGCCACTTCAGCCGGCGGATGCTGCTGCTTTCCGTCCTTGGAGGCATCGCGATCGTCGTCAACTGGCTGCTGCTCTTTGCCGCCTATTCCCATGCCTCGATCTCGATCGCGACCATGGTCTACAATACCCAGCCCTTCATGCTCCTGGGGCTCGGCGCGCTGTTTCTCGGCGAGAGGATCACCACCACCAAGATCTTCTGGCTCTCGGTCTCCTTTGCCGGCATGCTCGCGATCATCGCGGCCAAGCCCGGCCAAGGTTTCGCGCCGGAGAGCTATCTGATCGGCGTCGCCCTTTCGATCGGCGCCGCCTTCTTCTATGCGATCGCGGCGATTGCGACGAAGCTGCTCAAGGGCACGCCGCCGCATCTGATCGCACTGATCCAGGTGATCACCGGCACCCTGATGCTGGCGCCGATGGCGCTTGCGGCCCCTGCCCCGTCCGGAGGGGCGCAATGGTCGATCCTCGTCACCGTCGGCGTCATCCACACCGGGCTGATGTATGTGCTGCTCTACGGCGCGATCCAGCGACTGCCGACGCATATGACCGGAGCGCTTTCCTTCATCTATCCGATCGCTGCGATCGTCGTCGACCGCATTGCCTTCGGCCACCAGTTGCAGCCGATCCAGATCCTCGGCTCGATTGCGATCCTGATTGCCGCCGCGGGCATGAATCTCGGCTGGCAACTTCGCCTGCCCTCTTTTATCAAGCGTAAGCGCGAAGGGAGAACTGCATGATCACCTGCTACCTGAAATACGTCATCGACCCATATAAAGCGGCCGAGTTCGAGCACTATGCCAAGCTCTGGATACCGCTGGTCAACCGCCTCGGCGGCACGCATCACGGCTACTTCCTGCCGCATGAAGGGGCGAACAACATCGCGCTTGCGCTGTTCAGCTTTCCGAGCCTTGCCGCCTACGAGACCTACCGCAAGGAGATGGCTGCGGATCCGGAATGCCAGGAAGCCTTCGCCTATGCCGAAAAGACGCGCTGCATCGTCAGCTACGAGCGCAGCTTCATGCGGCCGGTTTTCGAGTAGGCCAGCTCCGGGCTTGAGAGAGGCATCGGCAAGCGCGCGTTAGCGCCGTGCCTCCGACGCCATGCTCAGCGCAAAGCCGAACAGCGCCGTCCCCATCGCCCAGCGCTGCACCACCATGAACAGTGGCCGACCGGCGAGGAAGGCGGCGATGCCGCTGGCCGCAAGCGCAATCATCGCGTTGACGGTGACGCTGGTCATGATCTGGATCGAGCCGAAGACCAGCGACTGGCCAAGCACGTTGCCAAGCTCAGGCCGGATGAATTGGGGCAGCAGCGAGAGGTAGAGCACCGCCACCTTGGGATTGAGCAGGCTCGTCAGAAACCCCATGGCGAACAGCTTCTTCGGCCCATCCTTCGGCAAATGCTTGATCTGAAAAGGCGAACGCCCACCGGGCCGCACAGCCTGCCAGGCGAGATAGAGCAGATAGCCGGCGCCGGCGATCCGAAGGGCGTCATAGGCGAAGGGCACCGCCAACAGGAGTGCGGTGATACCGAGCGCGGCCGAGACCATGTAGACGACGAAACCGAGCGCCACGCCACCGAGCGAGATCAAGCCGGCACCCGGCCCCTGACTGATCGATCGCGAGATCAGGTAGATCATGTTTGGCCCCGGCGTCAGCACCATGCCGAGAGCAAGCAGGGCAAAGCCGATCATGTCTTTCAACTCGGGCATGGAGAGGCGCCTTTCGCTCGTTTTCTGCAAGCTCTACCGATCCGGCGCCAGCGGACAATGCGAGACTTGTCACCGGATCAATTTTGTCGCCGCGTGCCATTGGTCGTCACTCTTTGATTTCCCTTTTCGCGCCGTTTGCGCTAGAAACCGGCATCACCATCGGAAGGAAGTCCCATGACGCTCGCGGCCCTTATCGCCTATAGCGGCGCGCTCTTCATCGCTGCAGCCATCCCAGGCCCCGGCGTGACGGCGCTCGTTGCGCGCGCTCTCGGCTCCGGCTTTCGCGAAACCTTCTTCATGGGTCTCGGCGTCATCCTCGGCGACATGATCTACCTGACGGCGGTCGTGCTCGGGCTGGCGCTGATCGCCCAGACCTTCACCACCCTCTTCCTGGTGGTAAAACTCGCCGGCGTCCTCTATCTCGGCTATATCGCCTGGAAGCTCTGGACCGCGGGGCTGCTGCCCGAGGATATCAAGGCGAAGCCCTCGACGAATGCGGCGATGTCCTTCCTCTCCGGCCTGCTCGTCACGCTCGGAAACCCGAAGACGATGCTGTTTTATGTGGCGCTGGTGCCGACGCTGATCGACATCGCGGCGATCGGCCCGCGCGACTACGGCCTGCTGCTGACCGCAACCTTCCTTGTGCTCCTGTCAGTGCTCGTTCCCTACATGTTGCTCGCCGCACGCGCACGCCTTCTGCTCAAGCAACCCAAGGCACTGAAGGCGCTGAACCGCGTTGCCGCCAGCGTGCTCGCCGGAACGGCCGCCTACATCGCCGTCCGCGCGAGCTGAAAAAACTTTTCCCGAACAACGACTTCGCCGGTGGTTTTTCCTTCGGCGGATCGTCGCTCTGTGTTTGCCGTTCTGGAATTGCGCGGCCATTGTTCCTATTCTTAAAGCGCGTCGCGATATTCAGATCTGCTCGCCGCGCTTCAAGTTTATGGTTTTTCGCATGTCGTTATCACAGAACCGCTGCACACTTTTGTGCGACATGCTTTAGGCCAAGAGTTCACGCCCAAGGGAGAAACCGATGTCCGACACACGCAAGCCCGGCCGCGGCCGCGTCTATTCCTCGATCACGGAAACGATCGGCGACACGCCCATCGTGCGACTGGACAAGCTTGCCAAGGAAAAGGGCGTCAAGGCGAACCTGCTCGCCAAGCTCGAATTCTTCAACCCGATCGCCTCGGTCAAGGACCGCATCGGCGTGGCGATGATCGAGAGCCTGGAAGCGCAAGGCAAGATTACACCCGGCCGCACGACGCTGATCGAGCCGACCTCGGGCAATACCGGCATCGCGCTCGCCTTCGTCGCCGCCGCCAAGGGCTACAAGCTGATCCTCACCATGCCGGAGACCATGTCAGTCGAGCGGCGCAAGATGCTGGCTCTGTTCGGCGCCGAACTGGTGCTGACTGAAGGCGCGAAGGGCATGAAGGGCGCGATCGCCAAGGCGCAGGAACTGGTCGAGACGTTGCCGGACGCGATTATTCCGCAACAGTTCGAAAACCCGGCCAATCCGGAAATTCACCGCAGGACGACGGCAGAGGAAATCTGGAACGACACCGACGGTGCTGTCGACATCTTCGTGTCCGGCATCGGCACAGGCGGCACGATTACCGGCGCCGGCCAGGTGCTGAAGGCGCGCAAGCCGTCGATCAAGGTCATCGCCGTCGAGCCGGAGGAATCTCCCGTGCTTTCCGGCGGCAATCCCGGGCCGCACAAGATCCAGGGCATCGGCGCGGGCTTCGCCCCTGCGATCCTCGACACCACGGTCTATGACGAGATCGTCACGGTCAACAGCACTGAAGCGATCGAGGCCGCCCGCCTCGTCGCAAGACTTGAAGGCGTGCCGGTCGGTATTTCTGCAGGCGCAGCACTGACCGCCGCGATCGAGGTCGGCCAGCGCGAGGAAAATGCCGGCAAGACCATCGTCGTCATCATCCCATCCTTTGCCGAGCGCTATCTCTCGACGGTGCTGTTCGAGGGTCTGGGTGGTTAGTCCACTGCTCTCCAACGTTCCGTAAGGGCGCCGAGGGCGCCCTTTTTTCGTTCTGCCTTGCGGCCGGCAGCCCCGCTTCAGCCAGCCTGCTCGGTGAAGCCAGCGAGTTTGGCGAGCGTCGAGCGAAGGCCGGCGTCGTGATCCTCCTTGGAAATCCCCTCCGGCACGTTCTCGCAGGTGACCCTGACGTGGGTGCCATCTGCCAGCGGCTCCAGCGCCCAGGTGATCCGCATCGTCCCGGCAACGGCCGGATCGTCGGATTGAAACTCGGTCTCCTGCACCACGCACCGATCCTGCTCCAACGCGACGAAGCGGCCAGAAACAATGTCGGTGTCCTCCGAGCTCTTGCCCTGCGTCCTGTCGTCCGGCGCGTCGTAGATCAGCTCCATGCGGAAGAGGCCGCCGACATGGGGCTCAAAAGTACGCACCTGCCCCTTCATGCCTTCGGGCGGCAACCAGACAGCAACGGCAACGGGATCGATGAGCGCGGCATAGATGACTGATGGTGGCGCCTTGATCAGACGTTCGGCGCGATCGATTCTTCTGCCGTCTGATGCATCCGTCATGCGGTTCACTCCCTGTCGGCTAATTCAAGGATGATTGTACCGGAGTTTGCGGCGGCGGTGAGATACAGCTCATCCGCATCGCGCGAGATCGACAAGCGCGGCGCTGACCCGGGAAAGACCCGTCCATCACAAGACTGATCAGCCCGTCCAAGCGTTTCGAGCAGCGGCTATGCCTGGGGGAGAACATAGTGTCGGAACCTCAAAACAAGAAAACATGGATCGATTGCCGCACTGGGGCGATCGCTATGCCGCCGCCTGCAGCCGCTCGCCGGCGATCCGATAGGAAATCGCTTCGGCAAGATGAATACGGCCGACCGTTGCGGCACCGTCGAGATCGGCGAGGGTGCGGGCGACCTTCAGCACACGATGGTAACCTCGGGCGGAGAATTTCATCTTTTCTGCCGCATCCCGCAGAAGCTGCAGCCCCGCCGCGTCGGGTGCTGCGATCTTCTCGATCAGCGAGGTCGACGCGCGGGCATTGCTGGTCAGGTCCGCGCGGCCGAGGACGGCAAAGCGGTCGATCTGCATGGCACGGGCGCGAGCGACACGACGCGCAACGACCTCACTGATTTCGGCCGCCGCCGGCTTCAGCAGATCGGCGGCGCTGACGGCCGGCACGTCGATGCGGATATCGATGCGGTCCATCAGCGGACCGGAGATACGCGCCTGATAGTCGGACATGCAGCGCGGCCCGCGGGCGCAGCTGCGGCCGGGCTCGCCGGCCATCCCGCAGCGGCAGGGATTCATGGCGGCAACGAGCTGGATCGCGGCGGGATAGCTCACCCGGTGATTGGCGCGGGCGATGATGCATTCGGCAGTCTCGAGCGGCTGGCGCAGCGCGTCGAGCACCTGCGGCGAGAATTCCGGAAACTCGTCGAGGAACAGCACGCCGTTATGGGCGAGCGAGGCCTCGCCGGGCTTGGCGCGCAAGCCACCACCGACCATGGCCGCCATGGTCGCGGAGTGGTGCGGCGTGCGGAACGGCCGCCGGTCCGACAGCTTGCCGCCCGGCAGTTGCCCGGCGATCGAATGGATCATCGAGACTTCGAGAAGCTCGGCCGGATTGAGCGGCGGCAGGATCGACGGCAGGCGGGCGGCGAGCATCGACTTGCCTGATCCGGGCGGGCCAACCATCAAGAGATTGTGGTTGCCGGCAGCGGCCACCTCAAGCGCGCGCTTGGCGCTCCCCTGGCCCTTGATATCGGCGAGGTCGGGCAGGTTAGATGCGCCCGAGCGGATTGCGGCCTCCGGCCGCGAAAGCACCTGCGTGCCGCGGAAATGGTTGGCGATGGCGATCAGGCTGCGCGGCGCCAGGATATCGATCTCGGCCCCGGCCCAGGCCGCCTCGGGTCCGCTTTCGGCCGGGCAGATCAGCCCTTTGCCGAGCGCATTGGCGCCGATTGCCGCAGGAAGCGCACCGGCAACTGCGGCAATGGTGCCATCGAGATTGAGTTCGCCGATCACAACGTATGGCGCCAGTGCATCGCCGGGGATGGCGCCGAGGGCTGCCATCAGCCCGAGTGCGATGGCGAGGTCGAAATGGCTGCCTTCCTTCGGCAGGTCGGCGGGCGCGAGATTGACGGTGACCCGCTTAGCCGGCAGGGCGAGACCGGAGGCATGCAACGCGGCCTGTACCCGCTCGCGGCTTTCGGCGACAGCCTTGTCCGGCAGGCCGACGATCTGCATGCCGACCTTGCCCGGCGCGACCATCACCTGCACGTCAACAGGCAGTCCCTCGATACCCTGAAATGCCACCGTGCTGACGCGCGCGACCATGCTTGCCCCCTCGCCCAGGCAGCCCGGCTATCGGGCGCCGCAACCGCCCAGGGTTGCAGACAGAAGCCTTGCACGGATCGCGCACAAAAACAAGAACAATAACAGAACATTTGAGAGGAGTGGACGCACCGGCAAGGGGCCGTTCCAGAAAACGGCCGCGGGCAAAGACCCGCGGCACGCTTGATCCACCGGAGGCAGATTACACGCTAGCGCCGATCAGGCGCGCTTGCGTTCGATCGCGTCCCAAAGCAGGCTGGAGACATCGGCGCCGCCGAACTTCTTGACTTCGCGGATGCCGGTCGGCGAGGTCACGTTGATCTCGGTCATGTAGTCGCCGATAACGTCGATGCCGACGAAGAGGAAGCCGCGCTCCTTGAGTGCCGGCGCAATGCGCGCGCAGATTTCCTTCTCGCGCGCCGTCAGTTCGGTCGGCTCCGGGCGGCCGCCGGCATGCATGTTGGAGCGGGCGTCATGGTCGGCCGGAACGCGGTTGATGGCGCCCACCGGCTCGCCATCGACGAGCAGGATGCGCTTGTCGCCCTTGCGCACCGCCGGCAGGTATTCCTGGGCAATGAAGGGCTCGCGGAACATCTGGCCGAACATTTCCAGAAGAGAAGAGAGGTTGCGATCGTCGCGCGTCGAATGGAAAACGCCGGCGCCGCCATTGCCGTAGAGCGGCTTCAGGATGATGTCGCCCATCTCCTGGCGGAAGCTGGCGATTTCGGCGGGGTCGCGGGTGATCAGCGTCTTCGGCATCAGGTCGGCAAACTCGGTGACGAAGATCTTTTCCGGCGAATTGCGCACCCAGGCCGGATCATTGACGACCAGCGTCTTCGGATGCAGGCGCTCGAGAAGATGCGTCGAGGTGATGTAGGCCATGTCGAAGGGCGGATCCTGGCGGAGCAGGATGACGTCCATCGTCGAAAGATCGACGCGCTCGGCTTCGCCAAGCGTGAAGTGATCGCCCTTGACGTCGCGCAGCGTCATCTGCTGCGCGCTCGCATAGACCTTGCCGTCTCGCAGCGACAGTTTCTCAGGCGTATAGTGGAAGAGACGATAGCCGCGCGACTGTGCCTCGAGGCTCATGGCGAAAGTGGAATCCCCCTCGATGTTGATGCCCGAGACATGGTCCATCTGGACCCCGACATTGACGATTTTCGCCATCTACCCATCCCTCATGGATCACGGACAGCCGTGATCGATTTCAAACTACCGGAACGGAAGAGGACGGAAAACCGCTGCCCTCTGCCGCACTGGCAAAGCCCTCGACATGTAGAATGCGGGCGCGCCTTAGGCAAGGAGAGGCGAGCCTATTCAAAGCCCTCAATGGCGCAGGTGATGAGATCGTGGTCCGAAAGCGGCCGGCCGGTTTCGTCGAGCGACGGGATGATGCGGGTCTCGCCAATTTTCAGACCGCGGGAAAGGAACCAGTCGAGCTTCATCGCCCGATCCGGCCAGCGGGTGATGAGGCTCGGACGCGTGGTCATGATGTCGAGCGAGCCGCCGTGGCGGGTAAAGCCGCGTGCGGCACTGACGGCAAAGAGGCCTTCGGCCTCGAAGTCGCCGCCGGCGTGGTTGCCGGTGTTCAGATCGCCGCCGATCAGCACCGGCAGGCCCGGGAAAGTCTCGTCGAGGGCATCGATCAATTCCTTGACCTGGCGCTCGCGATAGACGGCGGTCGTTGCGCTTTCGAGATGAGTGGAGACGGCGACGAAGGACCCCGCCTCGGTCTCGATGACGGCGCCGATCGCAAAGCGCTCGCCAAGGCGCGGCTGTTCGCTATCGGTGAACCAGAGGCGTTCGCCCCAGAGGCGCAGCAGGAACGGACGGCCGAGCGGCACCGATGCCATCAGCGCATTGCCGTGAAACCCTTTGGCGTTGAAATCATCCTCGCAGAACTCGCGCTCGGTGTCGGAGCCGAGGCCAAGCTCGATGAACTCGATGCCATAGGCATAGTGCATGCCGAGCGTTTCGGCGACTTCGGCGGTTGGGTGACGCTGGCCGGTGCGGGCCATACCGTTGTCCATTTCCGAAAGCAGGACGACCGGAGCATTCGTTGCGGCCAGATGCGCGGCACTTTCCGCCGGGAACAGGCAGCGTTCCAGGTTCCAGGCAGCAACGGTGAACGGAAAGGCGAGCGGCGTATCCGACGAAGGCGTGCCGCCGACCTCGATGCTGTTCATCTCCGGGCGTGCGCCCATGGCGGCGTCATGGGCCGCAATGGTGCGCACGATCGACGCAAATCCCTCGCGCAGTTCGAGCGAGGGAACGGCTAGCTGCTCTACGATTTCAAAGATCACGATGCGGTCTCCAGGCGAAGGGTCTGCGCCGAGGCTTCGCCCGCAAACGACGTGCCGCGCTCCAGCCGCTTGCCAGTCTCCGGCGAGAAGAAATGCAGGCGGTCGACGGCGATGGTTACAGCGAGATCGCCCGACAGCGGCGTTTCCGGCGACAGCGCGATGGTGAGGGCCTGGCCCTCGACGGTGCCATGCACGAGCCGCTGGGCGCCCAGCTCCTCGACATAGTCGACCTGGAACAGCATCGCGTCTTCGCCGACACCGGCAAGCCGGAGATCCTCGGCGCGCAGGCCAACGGTCACAGCGCCCTCCACCGGCGCGCGGCCGGCGAGGTCTATCCGGTAGAGGCCGATCTGCAGGCTGCCGCCTTCGATGTGTCCCTTGATCAGGTTCATCGCCGGCGAGCCGATAAAGCTCGCAACGAAGGTCGAGGCCGGACGGTGATAGACGTCCAGCGGCCGGCCGATCTGCTCGATGCGGCCGCCATTCAGGACTACCAGGCGGTCGGCAAGCGTCATCGCCTCGAGCTGGTCGTGGGTGACATAGAGCGAGGTCGTGCCGAGACGCTTCTGCAGGCGCTTGATCTCGCCGCGCATGGAGACGCGCAGCTTGGCATCGAGGTTGGAAAGCGGCTCGTCGAACAGGAAGGCCGCCGGCTTGCGCACGATGGCGCGGCCCATGGCGACACGCTGGCGCTGGCCGCCGGAGAGCGCGCGGGGTTTACGGGAAAGATAGGGCTCAATCTCCAGCATGCGTGCGGCATCGGCGACACGGGCGTCGATCTCGGCCTTCGGGGTCTTCCGGTTCTTCAGGCCGTAGGCGAGGTTGTCGTAAACAGTCATGTGCGGATAGAGCGCGTAGTTCTGGAAGACCATGGCGATATCGCGCTCGGCCGGATCGACGTCGTTGATCACGCGCGAGCCGATCGTGACCGTGCCCTTGGAGATCGTTTCAAGGCCAGCGACCATGCGCAGGAGCGTGGACTTGCCGCAGCCGGACGGGCCGACCAGCACGATGAATTCGCCGTCCTCGATGTCGATCGAGACGGATTTCACCGCCTCGACATTGCCGTGATAGATCTTCGAGACCTCGGCGATGGTAATGGCCGCCATGGCTGCCTCCGTAAATTTGGTGTCGTTTCAGAAGCGGGCGGGACCTTTTGTCCCGCCGCCGCTCCGCTTACTTGTCGCTTTCGGTCAGGCCCTTGATGAACCAGCGCTGGAAGATCACGACGATCATCACAGGCGGCAGCATGGCGAGGATCGCCAGCGCAAAGGCCTCGTTGTAGTCGGGGATGTTCGAGCCGACCCAGACGAGCAGGATCTGCTTGATGCCGCGCACCAGCGTGAAGAAGCCTTCGTCGGTGGTCATCAAAGTGGGCCAGAGATACTGGTTCCAGCCGTAGACGAACATGATGATGAAGATCGCCGCCATCATGGTGCGCGACAGGGGCACGAGCACGTCGACGAAGAACTTGAAGGGTCCGGCACCGTCGATGCGCGCCGCCTCCAGGAGCTCGTCCGGTACCGACTTGAAGAATTGCCGGAAGTAGAAGGTGCCGGTCGCCGACGCCAGGAGTGGTACGATCAAACCGGTATAGGTGTTCGTCAGCTTCAGCGTGTTCATCACTTCGTAGGACGGAAGGATGCGCACTTCGAGTGGCAGAAGCAGCGTGGTGAAGATCACCCAGAAGAAGAAGGTCGCGAGCGGAAAGCGGAAATAGACCAGTGCGTAGGCTGCCATCATCGACAGCACGATCTTGCCGACGGCAAAGCCCAGGCCGAGGATCATCGAGTTCAGCATCATGTTGAAGCCGGTGATCTTGCCGGTGAAGCCGCCCTCGCGTGTCAGGACCGTCTGGTAGGTCTCGACGAAATGGCCGCCCCAGGTGAGGCTGAGGCCGTTGCGATGGATATCGGCCGCCTCGTGCGTCGAGGTCATGAAGGCGACGACAACCGGCGCCACCATGATGAAGACGCCGAAGAGCAGAATGACGTGGTCGAAAATCTTGGTGCGATACATCGGCCCCACCTCAGTTGTAATGCACGCGCCGCTCGATGAAGCGGAACTGGAAGATGGTGAGCACGAAGACGATCAGCATCAGGATCACCGACTGGGCTGACGAGCCGCCGAGATCGTTGCCGCGGAAACCGTCCATGTAGACCTTGTAGACAAGGGTGATCGGATTGTTGGCGGCCTTGTCCTTCACCATCACGTCGATGACGCCGAAAGTGTCGAACAGCGCATAGGTGACGTTGATGATCAAAAGGAAGAAGGCGGTCGGCGCGAGCAGCGGCAGGATGACGGTCCAGAAGCGGCGGAAGCCGGAGCGGCAATCGATCGCCGCTGCCTCGCGCACCGAGACCGGAATGCCCTGAAGCCCTGAGAGGAAGAAGATGAAATTATAGGGGATCTGCTTCCACACCGAGACGACCACCATGGAAAACGCGGTGTCGAAGTAGTTCAGGCCAACCTTGATGTCCCAGCCGAACCAGCGGGCGAGCTCGACAATCGGGCCGATATGCTGATCGAAGAACATCATGCCGATGAGGCCGGCGACCGGCGGCGCGATGGCATAGACCCAGATGAGCAGCGTCTTGTAGGCCGCGTTGCCGCGGATGACGCCATCCGCCTTGACGGCCAGCAGCAGGCCGATCGACAGCGCGAAGAATGTCACCAGCGCCGTGAAGACGGCGGTAAAGCGGGCAATGCCGAGATATTCGCCCGACTTCAGCACGTCGGTATAGTTGGTCATGCCGACGAAGGTCGAGCCGAAGCCGAAGGGGTCCTCGAGATAGAAGGACGACTGGATCGCCTGGACCGACGGCCAGTAGAAGAAAATGAAGATGATCGCGAGCTGCGGCGCGAGGAAGAGGTAGGGCAGGAACGGCGAGGAGAACTGCACGCGCTTGGCAGCACTTTCCCCTTCGCCACTCGACTGGCCACCGAAAAACCGGAAGGCGCCGAAGCGACGCCTCCCGGTCCGGGTTCCGGTTCCTCCCCGCGCTGCGGGGAGGAGATCTGTCGCGGTCGACATGGAGATCAGCCGGCGGTCTTGGCGAAACGAGCGAGCAGCTCGTTGCCTTCCTTCTCAATCGTGTCGAAAGCGTCCTTGACGGTCGTTTCGCCCGAGAAGATGCGGCCGTATTCGCGTTCCATGATTTCTCGGATCTGCGGATAGAAGCCGAGGCGGTAGCCCTTCGACCAGTCGCCGGCCGGCAGCATGAGCTGCTTGATGCCGACTTCAGCGACCGGCTTCTCCTTGTAGTAGCCATCCTTCTGGGCGAGCTCGTAGGCTGCCTTGGTGATGGCAACGTAGCCGGTGGCCTTGTGGTAGAAGTACTGGATCTCGGGCGAGGTCAGGAACTGGAAGAAGTCGGCGACGCACTTGTTTTCTTCATCCGACTTGCCGGACATGGCAAAGAGGGCCGCACCACCAATGAAGGAGTTGGTACCCGCACCCTTGATCGAGCCCCAGTAGGGCAGGAAGGTTGCCGAGAACGGCATCTGGGCGGTCTTCTGCAGGCCGCCGAAGGAGCCCGACGAACCGATCCAGAAGGCGGCCTTGCCTTCTTCGAAGACCTTCTGGTTGTCGTTCCAGCCGGCGCCGTAGAAGGCGAAGTAGCCCTCATCCTTCCAGGCCTTCAGCTTGTCGAACATCATGACGAGGTTCGGGTCGGTGACCTTCAGCTGCGTGTCGACGACGGCGTCATAACCGTTGTTGTTGGTGGCGAACTGGATGTTGTTGCGCGAGAAGAAGTTCTCGGTGAACTGCCAGGTGAGCTGCGACTGGACGAGCGGGATGTAGCCGGCTTCCTTCAGCTTCGGGGCAACGGCCTCGAACTCTTCCCAGGTCTTCGGCGCTTCGACGCCGGCCTTCTTGAGCGCCTCGTCGTTGATGTACATGATCGGCGCCGACGAGTTGAACGGCATGCCGACGAACTTGCCTTCGCTGTCGGCGTAGAAGTAGCGCACGCCATCGATGAAAGCGTTGCGGTCGAAGTTGTGGCCGGCCTTGATGATCAGGTCCTCGGCCGGGATGACCGCGCCCTTGGCGTTGATGATGGTGGCGGCGCCGGCGTCGAAGACCTGCAGGATGTTCGGCTGTTCGCCCGAGCGGAAAGCGGCGATGCCGGATGCGAGCGCCTCTTCATAGGTGCCCTTCGAAACCGGGGTCAGCGCACAGGCGCTCTGGGCTTCGTTGAACTTCTTGGAAACTTCATTGATGACTTCGCCGTTGCGGCCGGCCATGCCGTGCCACCAGGTGATGTTGGTTGCGGCAAACGACGACGTTGCGGAAAAAGCAATAGTAAGGGCTGCGAGCGAAAACTTCTTGAACATGACTGTCCTCTCCACCGGATTACGGATGGCAGTGGACTAGTGACCTTCAATGACAGGCTGGTTACGCTTTTGTGTCGGAACGATTACAAATTCGAGAATATGTTCCAAGTCGAGGCGCGGACGGAACGCATCAACCATTTCCTCCTCGGCCGCGCCGCCTCAGAAGGCATCCGGCAGATGCCGCGGCCAAGCCCACGGCGTCACCGTGACGATATCGTAACGTACTGAAAGCCTGTTGAAATCCGGTTGTTTGGCGAGCCAGAGATCGCTCGCGGCACGTATGCGCTTTTGCGCGGTGGCCGTCACCGCGAAGACGCCTTCATCAGCAGAGCGGCGGGCCTTGACCTCGACGCAGGCGATGAGATCGCCGCGCCGGGCGATGATGTCGATCTCGCCGAGCTTGGTGCGGTGGCGCATGGCGACAATGCGATAGCCCTTCAGCAACAGGCAGAGCGCCGCGCGATACTCGGCGAGGTATCCCCGCCTGAGCGCCTTCAGCTTCCGCCGATCGCCCGCATCAGTCGTCATGGCGCTCCTTCAGTTGCAGCAGCCGGTCATAGAGTTCCTTGCGCGGCAAGCCGGTCTGGCGAGCGGCTTCGGTTGCCGCCTTTCCGGCCGGCATGGCGGCGACGAGGCTTTGTAGCAGCGCGTCGACATCGGCCGCTTCCGGTTCTGGTGCTGCATCCGGCGGGCCGATGACGAGCACGATCTCGCCCTTCACGGCCCCTGCCTCTTCATAATGGTCGGCAAGCTCGCCGAGCGTGCCGCGGCGGAACTCCTCGAAGGTCTTGGTAAGCTCACGGCAGACGGCAGCGCGCCTGCCCTCACCCAGCACCTCGGCCGCCGCCATCACCGTCGCGGCGATCCGATGCGGCGATTCAAAGAACATGATGGTCGCGGGAACGGTCGCAAACTCCCTGAGACGATCGCGTTTCGCCTTGTCCTTAGTCGGCAGGAAACCGGCAAAGAGGAAAGCGTCGTTCGGCAGGCCGGAACCGACGAGCGCTGCGAGCGGCGCCGAGGCGCCCGGGATTGGCACGACGCGGTGCCCGGCTTCGATCGCAAGCTGGCCCAGCCGGTAGCCGGGGTCGGAGACGAGCGGTGTGCCGGCGTCGGAGACAAGTGCTACCGATCGCCCTTCGGCAAGCGCTGCAAGCAGCCGGGGGCCGGCCTCGTCCGCATTGTGCTCGTGGTAGGCATAGGGCCGGTTCACGATGCCGTAGCGGTCGAGCAGCACGCGGGTGACCCGTGTGTCCTCGCAGGCAAGCACATCGGCACCGGCCAACGTCTCCAGCGCACGCAGAGTGATATCGCCGAGATTGCCGATCGGGGTTGCCACCAGATAGAGCGCCGCATCGAGCGGGCGGGCCGGAACGCTCACATTGTGCAGCCGATAGCTGCGCTCTCTCTGCCCGCCTGACGGTTCCGGTGTCTTCTGCTTTTCCAACTGTAACGTCCTGATCGTGCTTGCCGATGCCTAGATTTACGATTTCAGGTCGGTCCGACCTGAAATCGTAAATGCCGCTGCTTGAAGCGGGACGCGGGCGGAAAACCGTACGCACTTTTCCTCATCCCGCTCTCGTTCGGTCTTTATGAGTGAGCCCGTATGACAGAGCAAGGGCAAGGCAGCGGGGCTACGTGCCGCATCTGGGGACAGAAGCCTTCAAACCCCTTGCTTTCCGGGCGCTGTTTCTGCCATTTTGCCGGTCCACATCTTTCCGGTCCGTCGGCCGGGACACTCGCAGTTGACGCTCAGGCGGGCGCCTCGTCCGCCGGGCAATGGTTGAAAGCGGCATCCCATGCGCATTACTCTCGAGCGGTCCAACCTCCTGAAATCGCTGAACCACGTGCACCGCGTGGTGGAGCGGCGAAACACGATCCCGATCCTCTCGAACGTGCTCCTGCGTTCCGACGGCGCGAGCCTCGAGATGAAGGCGACCGACCTCGACCTCGAAATCACCGAGGCGACCCCGGCGCAGGTGGAGCAGGCGGGCGCGACCACCGTGCCGGCGCATCTGCTCTATGACATCGTGCGCAAGTTGCCCGACGGTTCGGAAGTGCTGCTCGCCACCAATGCCGAGGGCACGGCAATGACGGTTGCCTCCGGCCGCTCGAAGTTCTCGCTGCAGTGCCTGCCACAATCGGACTTCCCGGACCTGACGGCCGGCAGCTTCTCGCACTCCTTCCGCCTCAAGGCGACTGACCTCAAGATGCTGATCGATCGCACCCAGTTTGCGATCTCGACCGAGGAAACCCGCTACTATCTCAACGGCATTTTCGTCCACACCGTCGAGAGCAAGGGTGAACTGAAGCTGCGCGCCGTCGCCACCGACGGCCACCGCCTTGCCCGCGCCGACGTCGAAGCGCCGTCCGGCTCCGAAGGCATGCCGGGCATCATCATCCCGCGCAAGACCGTCAGCGAGCTGCAGAAGCTGCTCGACAATCCGGAACTCGTCGTCACCGTCGAGGTCTCGGACGCCAAGATCCGCCTGACCATCGGCTCGATCGTCATGACCTCGAAGCTGATCGACGGCACCTTCCCCGACTACCAGCGCGTGATCCCGGCCAACAACGACAAGGAATTGCGCGTCGATTGCCAGTCCTTCGCCCAGGCCGTCGACCGTGTATCGACGATCTCGTCGGAGCGTGGTCGCGCCGTCAAGCTGGCGCTGAACGAAGGCCAGATGACGCTGACGGTCAACAATCCGGATTCCGGCAGTGCAACCGAAGAGCTGCCCGTCGGCTACGAACACGATCCGCTCGAGATCGGCTTCAACGCCAAGTACCTGCTCGACATCACCTCGCAGCTGACCGGCACCGATGCGATCTTCATGCTGGCCGATCCGGGCTCGCCGACGCTCGTTCGCGACCTTGCCGCCGAAGACGCACTCTACGTGCTCATGCCGATGCGCGTGTAACCGGGCCTGACGCTGCGCGAAATGCCAACCCGTCACGCCCGCGCGTGGCGGGTTTTTTGTTGGTCGATCCATCCGGCGGCTGTTGATAAGGCGACGCTTTCAGGCGCAGACAGACTTGTTTTTGCCGCAGATGGGGACACATTATGATGGGCGCCACCCGGATCGGCTCGAATCAACGAGCGAAATCACAACGGGCGGCCCGCATGAGGAGAGGACGACGGTTTTGAGGGGTTCAATGAATTTGCGCGTGAAGGTGAAGGAACGGCTCGGACGGAAGTTCGATGAGGAAATTCGCTTTTTCAAGGGATGGATGAGCAATGCCAAGGCTGTCGGCGCGATCCTGCCGACCTCTTCCATAACCGCGCGCCGGATGGCGAGCGTCATCAATCCCGCTTCGGGCCTGCCGGTTCTTGAGCTGGGCCCGGGCACGGGTGTCATCACCAAGGCAATTCTGGAACGCGGCCTGCCCGCTTCAAGCCTGGTCTCGGTCGAATATTCCACCGACTTCTATAACCAGCTCCGGGCCAATTTCGCCGGTGTGAACTTCGTCAATGGCGACGCCTTTGATCTGGAACACACCCTTGGCGAACTGAAGGGCCAGACCTTCGACAGCGTCGTCTCGGCGGTGCCGCTCCTGAACTTCCCGATGCATCGGCGCGTCGAACTGATCGACGACCTGCTCTCGCGCATTCCGGCCGGCCGGCCGGTGGTGCAGATTTCCTACGGGCCGCTGTCGCCGGTCGTTGCCATGCCGGACCGCTACAGCATCCAGCATCTCGACTTCGTCGTGCGCAATATTCCGCCGGCGCAGCTCTGGGTCTATCGTCGGGCACACTGACGCGATGTTCGGCGTCTACGTCACCCATCCGCAGGTCCAGATCGATCCGGATGTGCCCGTCCCCAAATGGGGACTATCCGCTGTTGGCCGCGAACGCGCGGTCATCACCGCGGCGTTGCCCTGGGTGCGCTCGCTCGGACGGATCGTTTCGAGCGACGAGACCAAAGCCACCGAGACGGCGCAGCTGCTGGCCGAGGCGGCCGGCGTGACCGTCGAGGTCCACCATGACATGGGCGAAAACGATCGCTCCGCCACCGGTTTCCTGCCGCCGCCGGAATTCGAGAAGGCGGCCGACTGGTTCTTCGCCCATCCGACGGAGAGCTTTAGGGGCTGGGAGCGCGCGATCGACGCCCAAACCCGCATCTCGGAAGCAGTTTTCCGCGTGATCGAGGGCCATGATCCAAAGGTCCCGATCGCTTTCGTCGGCCATGGCGGCGTCGGCACGCTGCTGAAATGCCGCCTGCTCGGCGCGCCGATTTCTCGCGCGGCCGACCAGAAGGGCGGTGGCGGCGGCAACGTCTTCGCTTTCCGCCTTGCGGATCGAACCGTTGCATGCGACTGGACCCCGATGGAACACTGGCAGGGGATCTAGATGATGACCGAAACCGCGCGCGACAGACTGATCGTGGGCCTCGACCTTCCGACGATCGCCGATGCCGAGAAGATCGTGTCGACGCTCGGGAACGACGTCTCCTTCTACAAGATCGGCTATCAGCTGGTCTTTGCCGGCGGGCTTGAGTTCGCGCGCGACCTTGCCAAGAGCGGCAAGAAGGTCTTCCTCGACATGAAGCTGCTCGACATCGACAACACGGTTGCCAAGGGCGTCGAGAACATCGTCAAGATGGGCATGTCGATGCTGACCCTGCACGCCTATCCGAAGGCCATGAAGGCGGCCGTCGAGGCTGCGAAAGGCTCCGATCTCTGCCTGCTCGGCGTCACGGTGCTCACCTCCATGGACGAGCAGGACGT
>NZ_JAEPRP010000011.1:0-20247 GCF_016652895.1 Ensifer sp. SSB1 | reverse complement strand
TCGACGCCGGTTACGAATACGATCCACACACGCTGGTGCTGCGCCGGGCCGAACAGGCGCGCGCGGCCGGCATGGGGGGCATCGTCTGTTCGGCAGAAGAATCGGCTGCGGTTCGCAAGATCATCGGCCCGAACATGGCGCTGGTGACGCCGGGCATCCGCCCTGCCGGCGCCGACAAGGGTGACCAGAAGCGGGTGATGACGCCGGCCGAAGCCCTGAAGGCCGGATCCAGTCATCTCGTCGTCGCGCGCCCAATCGTCGCAGTCGCCGAGCCGCTCGCCGCCGCGCGCGCAATCCTCGCGGAAATGGACGGCGCACTCGCGCGCTGACGCGGGGAACGCTCCCCACACCGCTGCGCGTGTGCCGATCCGCTTGACCTCGACCCAAATTTGCCGGAAGTAACACTCCCGTCAGCCTTCAGCGCCGCAAGACGAGGAGCTCAAAAATGGCCAAGGGATACTGGATCGCGCGGGTCGATGTCCGCGATACCGAGCGGTACAAGGATTATGTGGCGGCTGCAAAGCCAGCCTTCGAGAAATACGGCGCGAATTTTCTCGCGCGCGGCGGTGAACACCAGCGCCTGGAAGGCGGCGTGCGCGCCCGCAACGTCGTCATCGAGTTTCCGTCGCTGCAGGCCGCAGTCGACTGTTACAACTCACCCGAATACCAGATTGCCGCCGCGATCCGCCAGGAAGTCGCCGACGCCGAGATGGTCGTCGTCGAAGGCGTCTGACGACCCGCCATCATCATCTTCCGACAGACCCGACAAGCCGCGTGGATTGGCCTTCACCTCTCGCGGCTGTTGGGCTATGTAGCAATCAATTCTTTCCTCTGCGATCAGGAGTGCGTTTCCCATGACCTTGTCCAACCTTCCGCCGCTGGTGACGATTTTCGGCGGATCCGGGTTCGTCGGCCGTCATGTCGTGCGCGCGCTCGCCAAGCGCGGCTACCGCATTCGCGTCGCCGTTCGCCGGCCTGACCTTGCCGGTCACCTGCAACCGCTCGGCAATGTCGGCCAGATCTCCTTCGTGCAGGCGAACCTGCGCTACCGCAAGTCGGTGGACCGCGCCGTCGAAGGCTCCGACCACGTCATCAACTGCGTCGGCGTGCTCTTCGAGAGCGGCCGCAACACCTTCGACGCCGTCCAGGATTTCGGCGCACGTGCCGTTGCGGAAGCGGCGCGCAGCGTCGGCGCAACGCTGACGCACATCTCGGCGATCGGCGCGGACGCGTCCTCGCCGTCGCAATACGCCCGCAGCAAGGGCCGTGCCGAGGCGGCGATCCTGGAAACGAAGCCGGACGCGATTATCCTGCGTCCGTCGATCGTCTTCGGACCGGAGGACGGCTTCTTCAACAAGTTCGCCGACATGGCTCGCTTCTCGCCGGTCCTGCCGCTGATCGGTGGCGGCCACACCAAGTTCCAGCCCGTCTATGTGACCGATGTCGCCGAGGCGGTCGCGCGCGCCGTCGACGGCAAGATTGCCAAGGGCAAGATCTACGAACTCGGCGGCCCCGATGTCTTGAGCTTCCGCGACTGTCTCGAGATCATGCTCAACACGATCGACCGCAAGCGTCCGCTCGTCTCGCTTCCCTTCGGCGTCGCGTCCTTCATCGGCAGCATCGCCTCGATGGTGCCCTTCGTCACGCCGCCGCTCACCGCCGACCAGGTGGTGTTGCTGAAATCCGACAATGTCGTCTCGGCAAAGGCGGTTTCGGAAGGACGCACGCTCGCCGGCATCGGCATCGATCCGACGATGCTGGAGCCGATCCTGCCGACCTATCTCGTGCGCTATCGCCCGCAGGGCCAGTATACCCGCAGCGGCCGCGCCGCCTGATCGGCTTCGAAGCCAACTCTTTTAAAACGGCCGCCGGTACCACCGGCGGCCGTTTTTCTGTGGTATCCAGGCAACAGCGTTGCAGTTCTGCCGCAGTTAACAAAGCGAATGGCATTTACCGCAAATTCAACATGTCCTGATATTGATCATGTCATATCCAGCGACTAAACACCGCCTCGCGCCCCGATCGCAAGGCATGACGGCGGCGGCAGCATCAATCTCGAAAGGCATAGCGTCCATGGGCAAGTCGATCGCAATCTTTTTTGCGTGTGCGGCACTGATCATTCTGGCTGGCTCATTCATGGCGCCGAACACGGTCGCCAGCAGCGGCAAGGATTGTGCGCCGGCCTATGGCGTCGATCCGTGCACGACGGCATCGATCGATCTTTCCGGCAACTGAGGCCGGCGCCCTCTGGATCACGCAATTCCTGGAATTGCGTTTGGGGCATTTAAAGTTATTGGCGGGGGCCAGTGGCCGCGTGCGTTTCACCTTGAAACGCACGCGGCTTTGTTTTTAGGGCCGGCCCGAGCCCGGAGAAAGCCGAGGGCAAAGAAAAAGGCGCGTCCGAGACGCGCCTTTTTTTCGTTTGGGCCGTTGATGATGCCGCTCAACCGAGCAGCCAGAGGCCGATCAGGCCCGCGGTGCCGACGATAATGCGCCAGATCGCGAAGGGCGTGAACCCACGCCGCGAGACGAAGTCGAGCAGCGAACGCACGACGAAGACGCCGGCGACAAACGCCGCAATGAAGCCGACGGCGATCAGGGTGAAGTCGTCGAAGGAGAGCGCGTCGCGGTTCTTGTAGAGGTCCAGTGTGAAGGCGCCGAGCATGGTCGGCATCGCCAGGAAGAAGGAGAACTCCGCAGCCGAGCGCTTGTCGGTTCCCATAAGCAAGGCCCCGGCGATCGTGGCGCCGGAACGCGAGGTGCCGGGAATCATCGCCAGGCACTGGAACAGGCCGATCTTCAGCGCCAGCGACGGCGGATAGTCCATCACGTCTGTGTAGCGCGGCTTCAGCGGCAGATGGTCGATCGCATAGAGGATGAAGCCGCCGACGATCAGCACGACGCAGATCAGGACAGGCGTTTCGAACAGCACCGTCTTGATGAAATCATGGGCGATCGCACCGATGACGGCTGCCGGCAGAAAGGCGATCAGCACGGACAGGACGAAGCGACGCGCCTTGATGCTCGTCGGCAGCGCCAGCGCAATCGACAGAAGCTTCTGGAAATAAACGAGCAGGATCGCCAGAATGGCGCCGAGCTGGATGAGGACGGCGAAGGTGTTGCCCGGCGACTTGAAACCGAGGAAGTGGCCGGCGAGGAGGACATGCGCCGTCGACGAGACAGGGATAAACTCCGTCAAGCCCTCGATGAGCCCGAGGACGAGCGCGCTGATGATCGATTGATCCGCCATGTATGAGATTTTCCTGACAAGTTTTGGAGTGGGAGGAAAAGGCTGATTCGCTTGTGTTTGCCACCACAAATTTCTATAGCTTTATCACAGGAGCCGTGGCCAGACGCTTGCGCCGCCACGCTGACGCCCCCAGAAAAAAGACGCTGAGAAGCCAGATCATCGATGCCGACACTGTATCATCACCCCATGTCCTCCGCTTCACGCTTCGTTCGCCTTATCCTCTCGGAATATGGCTATCAGACGGAATTGTCCGAGGAGCAGCCCTGGGAGAACCGGCGCGACTTCCTGGCCCTGAACCCGGCCGGGACGCTACCGGTCTATGTTGACGACAGTATGAGGGCGCTGTGTGGCGCCACGATCATCTCGGAATATCTCGACGAGACGAACGGAATCATGAAGCGGGATCGCCGGCTTCTGGCCGAGGACCCGTTCCAGCGCGCGGAAATCCGCCGCCTGGTCGAGTGGTTCCTGCAGAAGATGGAAGCGGACGTCACCCGGCCGCTGGTGCGCGAACGCATCTTCAAGCTGCAGATGACGCCGGACCAGGGCGGCGGCGCACCGGACAGCAAGATCCTGCGCACGTCGCGCGCCAATATCCGCCAGCATATGAAGTATCTCTCCTGGCTCGCCGGTTCGCGCACATGGCTTGCCGGTGACCGCATCTCCTATGCGGACCTTGCAGCGGCTGCGACAGTGTCCGTGCTCGATTACCTCGGCGAGATCGACTGGTCGGATGCCCCGACCGCCAAGGAGTGGTACCAGCGGCTGAAGTCTCGCCCCTCCTTCCGCCCGCTGCTCTCCGAGCGTGTGCGCGGCGTGACCCCGGTTCCGCACTATGCGGACCTCGACTTCTGAGGCTGAAGCTGTGCCCGGCATCGCTGCCAAGGCTGAAAATGGGGAACGACGGCGGCTGAAGCTGACCGAATTCCTGAAGGCCGAAGCGGCAGACAAGGGCTTCGATCTCTGTCGCATCACCCGGCCGGACGCCATTCCCGAAGCGCCGGCTCGGCTCCGAGATTTTCTCGATGACGGTTTCCACGGCACGATGGAGTGGCTCGCCGAAACGGCCGAACGCCGTTCCGACCCGCGCACGCTCTGGAGCGACGTGCGCTCGGTGGTGATGTTTGCGATGAACTACGGGCCAGAAGAGGATCCGCGCGGGATTCTCGAAAGAACCGACCGCGGCGCGATCTCGGTCTATGCCCAGAACCGCGACTATCACGACATCATCAAGGGCAAGCTCAAGGAAGTGGCGACCCGTTTCGCCGCGCGCGCCGGCGAGGACGTCAAGGTCTTCGTCGACACGGCCCCGGTGATGGAAAAGCCACTTTCGGAGAAGGCCGGCCTCGGCTGGCAGGGCAAGCACACCAACCTCGTCAGCCGCGAATATGGCTCCTGGCTGTTTCTGGGCAGCCTGTTCACCACGGCCGAACTCGTCATCGACGCGCCGGAACGGGACCATTGCGGCTCCTGCCGCGCCTGCCTCGATGCCTGCCCCACCAATGCGTTTCCTGCGCCTTATCAGATCGACGCGCGGCGCTGCATTTCCTACCTGACGATCGAGCACAAGGGGCCGATCGACCCGGACCTTCGCCCGTTGATGGGCAACCGCATCTATGGCTGCGACGACTGTCTCGCCGCCTGTCCCTGGAACAAGTTCGCGCAGGCGGCTTCCGAAATGAAGCTGAAGGCGCGCGACGATCTGAAGGCGCCGGGGCTCGGCGGTCTGCTCGATCTCGACGACCCCGCCTTCCGCAGCGTGTTCTCGGGCTCGCCGGTCAAGCGGATCGGTCGCGACCGCTTCGTACGCAACGTGCTGATCGCCGCCGGCAACTCCGGCGACCAGGCACTTGTCGCTGCCGTCAAGGCGCGCATCGGTGACGCCTCGCCGGTGGTGCGGGCAATGGCGGTCTGGGCGCTGTCACGATTGGTCGCGCCCGCAGCGCTTGCGGAATTTGCCGAACAATGCGAGCCAGAGACCGACGAAGACGTCCTCAACGAATGGCAGATGGCGGGAGTGAGCCGATGCAAGTCCTGATCCTTGGCGCCGGCTACTCCGGCATGGCAATCGCGCGGGCCATGGCTCCGACGGCGACAAGCGTCGTCGGCACCACCCGCACCGAGGAGAAGGCGGCAAAGCTCGAAAAGGCCGGCATCCGCCCGATCCTCTTCGACGGTGAAACGATCTCCGCCGAACTCGCTGCCGCACTTGGCCAGGCGACCCACCTGATCCAGTCGATCGCGCCCGGCCGCGATGGCGATCCGATGTTCCGCGCTTCCACCCCGGATCTCGCACGGCTCGCGCCAAACCTCGAATGGATCGGTTATCTCTCCACGGTGGGTGTCTATGGCGACCATGGCGGAGAATGGGTCACCGAGGACATGTTGCGCAAACCGGTCTCTGCCCGCTCGGTCGAGCGGGTGGAAGCGGAGGACGCATGGATCGCCTTCGGCGCAAGGCGGAACATCCCGGTCGCCGTACTAAGGCTCGCCGGCATCTACGGTCCAGGACGCAACGCATTCTGCAATCTCGCAAACGGCACGGCCCGACGCCTGATCAAGCCGGGTCAGGTGTTCAACCGCATCCGCGTCGAGGATATCGGGGCCGCGTCTCTGTTCCTCGCCAACAACGGTACGAGCGGCGTCTTCAACATTACCGACAACGAGCCGGCGCCGCCGCAGGACGTGGTGGCCGAAGCCGCGCGGCTGATGGGCGTCGAACCTCCGCCGGAGACGCCCTTCGAGCAGGCCGAACTGTCGCCGATGGCCCGCTCCTTCTATGGCGAGAACAAACGCGTTTCGAACGCCCGCATGCGCGCCACCGGTTTCGAGTTCGCGTATCCCGATTATCGCGTTTCGCTTGCGCAGCTCTGGAAATCCGGTGCCTGGCGCAACGCTTGAAACGCAACTCGGCGCTTATTCAATAACATAATCCGAAATGCTTATAGAATGCCGATAGTCTGCTCATCAGTATTGGCGACGGAAACGCCGCCGGAATTGTGACATTCTCTGGATATTCCTTCGATACTTGACGAATTAAATGCAACCTCTGCGCTAGTATAGATTTTTCGACCATCCGGATTCCGGAAATTTCGTCCAATTCGAAATTTTTAATGAAATTTTTCGTTTACCACTGAGTTGCGCCTGCGTGCGGAAGGCTGTCAGCGTTCAACCACTGATTCCAAAGAACTTCCCGGCTCCGTTTAAACTATTTCAAACGATCTTCGTTTTTGAATTTTCGTCCTTTTTTAATAAATCCTAATAGAGTGTAAATGGTTGAAGCACGTTTTTGCCATTTTTCGCCCTAATTAGCGGTTCTTAGAAGTTTTTAACCAAGTGTTTTGACCGAGGGGATCGCCAGTTTGACGCCAGCGAAGATCAAGACTGCTGCCGCTGCAGCGCTGTTTACGACCGCTATCGGTCTCGTTTCCGTTTCCGATAGCCATGCAGCCGGCGCCGGCTGCGGCGGCGCATCCTGGTATGCGCTGAGCTCCAAGACCGCCTCAGGCGAGCGGATGAATGCCGCGCACCTGACTGCCGCCCATCGTAGCCTGAAATTCGGAACCAAGGTTCAGGTCACCAACAAGCGCAATGGCAAGACCGTGGTCGTTCGGATCAATGACCGCGGACCGTTCATTCGCGGTCGCGTCATGGATCTTTCCAAGGCTGCAGCCTCGCAGATCGGCATGGTCCGCTCCGGCACCGCCAGCGTCTGCTATCGCGTCGTCAACTCCTGATCCTGAAATACTGACATCCGGCCAATGGTCGGGTGGGTTTACTTGAGAAAGACCGTTCTTAAGCGGTTAATCTTCGCCGCCGTCTTGCTCTTCGATGCCATCGCCGCTACCACGGCGAAAAAGGAGTTGATCGAAGATGCGTTTGGGCGGCAGGCTCGCTGGAGCCATTGAGGTTCTTGAGGATATCGAAAAGCGGAAGCGCCCGGTCGCCGACGCGCTCAAGGATTGGGGCCTCTCCCACCGTTTCGCCGGATCCGGCGATCGTTCCGCGATCGGCAACATCGTCTACGACGCCCTTCGCATGAAGCTCTCCCACGCCTACCTGATGGACAGCGACAGCGCGTCGGCCCTCGGCCATGCCGTGATGTACCGGCAATGGGGCTTCACCCCGGACAAGCTCGCGGCCGAACTCGACGGCGACAAGTTCGCGCCGGAAGCACCTTCCGCCGAACGCATGCAGGCCTTCACCACGCGAAGGCTCGAAGACGCGCCCGCCTATGTGCAGGGCGATATCCCCGAGTGGACGCAGGCCTCCTTCGAAGAGAACTTCTCCGACGACTGGCTCGACGAAGCGAAAGCGCTCGCCGGCCGGCCGACGCTCGACCTGCGGGCCAACACGCTGAAAGCCTCGCGCGCCAAGGTGCTGAAGGCGCTGGAGCGCAGCGGCGCCGAGGCCGCGACGATCGCCCGCAACGGCATCCGCATTCCCGCCGGCGAAGGCGCTTCGCGTCTGCCGAACGTGACAGCTGAGCTTTCCTTCCAGAAGGGCTGGTTCGAAGTGCAGGACGAGGGCTCGCAGATCGTCGCCGATCTCGCCTACCCGCAGGAAGGCGAACAGGTGCTCGACTATTGCGCCGGTGGCGGCGGCAAGACGCTCGCCATGTCGGCGGCGATGAACAACAAGGGTCAGGTGCACGCCTACGACACCGACCGCAAGCGCCTCGCGCCGATCATCGAGCGGCTGAAGCGTGCGGGCACCCGCAATGTCCAGGTGCACGAGTCCGCAGACAGCCTCGCGCCACTGGCCGGCCGTTTCGATCGCGTGCTGGTAGATGCCCCCTGCACCGGAACCGGCACCTGGCGCCGTCGCCCCGACACCAAATGGCGGCTCAACCAGAAGAACCTCGAAGAACGCATCTCCCAGCAGGAAGAGGCGCTGGCGAGTGCCGCACAGTTCGTCCGTCCTGGCGGCCACCTGATCTATGTCACCTGCTCGGTTCTGCCGGAGGAAAACGAGGCGCAGGTCTACGGCTTCTGCGAAGACAATCCGGAATTCGAGATCCTGTCGGCGGCCGATATCTGGGCAACGCTGTTCGGCACCGACAAGCCGCAGCCCTGGTCGGCCGACATGAAGACCGTGACGCTGACGCCCGCCTCGACCGGCACGGACGGCTTCTTCTTCTGCCTGATGCAACGCAAGGGCTAAGGCCCTTTGCAGGCCGCCGAAGGCCGGCATCAGATTGAAAACGTTCTAAACTATACACTTTGACACAAGTTTAGTTTTCGTTCATGAGAAGCGGGCCCGGCTGGGGCCTTTTCTCATGGCCCGACGCCTGAACGACACCGCGTTTGCGGGTTCGCTCGGCTGTGCCGAAGGAAGCAACAGGAGAGGGTCATGACCAAGAATTTCATCCGCGGCGCCACGCTGGCGTTCATGACGGCAACGTCGGCGCTGGCCCTGCAGCCGGCCCACGCCGCAACCGACGCCGCCGCCGTAGTGAAGCACTACACCGCCGTCGCCCACGCCAAGTTCGAAGATGCGCTGACGACCGCAGAAGCCCTCGACAAGGCGATCGACGCGCTGATCGCGACGCCGAGCGAGGAAACGCTGACGGCCGCGCGCGACGCCTGGAAGAAGGCCCGCAACCCCTACCAGGAAACCGAAGTTTACCGCTTCGGCAACCCGATCGTTGACGAGTGGGAAGGCAAGGTCAACGCCTGGCCGCTTGACGAAGGCCTGATCGACTATGTCGACCCGAGCTACGGCAGCGAAAGCGACGAGAACGCGCTCTTCACCGCCAACGTCATCGCCAACAAGACGATCAAGATCGACGGCAAGGACGTCGATGCCACCAACATTACGCCGGAGTTCCTGGCGGGAACGCTGCAGGAAGCCGGCGGCATCGAGGCGAACGTCGCGACAGGCTACCACGCGATCGAGTTCCTGCTCTGGGGCCAGGACCTGAACGGCACCAAGGCCGGCGCCGGCAACCGCCCCTACACGGACTACGACACCAAGGCCTGCACCGGTGGCAACTGCGATCGCCGCGGCGCCTACCTGAAGGCCGCTACCGAGCTCCTCGTCGCCGACCTCAAGGAAATGCTCGCAAACTGGACGCCGGACGGCGCCGCGACCAAGGCGGTCGAGGCCGATCCGAAGGCCGGCCTCGTCGCCATCCTCACCGGCATGGGCTCGCTCTCCTATGGCGAACTTGCCGGCGAGCGCATGAAGCTTGGCCTGCTCCTGCACGATCCGGAGGAAGAGCATGATTGCTTCTCCGACAACACGCACAACTCGCATCTGCATGACGCGATCGGCATCCAGTCGGCCTATACCGGCGAATACACACGCGTCGACGGCACGAAGATGACCGGCCCGTCGCTCTCCGAACTCGTCGCGGCCAAGGATGCCGCGCTCGACAAGGAGATGGCGGGCAACCTCGCCACCACGGTCGAGAAGATGCAGGCGATGGCCAAGCGCGCGGAAACGACCGAGGCCTACGACCAGATGATCGGCGAAGGCAATGCCGAGGGCAACGCCACCATTCAGGCCGCGATCGACGGCCTGATCGCCCAGGCGAAGACCGTGCAGCGCGTCATTGCGTCGCTCGATCTCGGCACGATCGAGCTTGAAGGTTCAGACAGCCTGGACAATCCTAACGCCGTCTTCAAATAAGCTGAAAAGGCGGGCCGCATCGAGACCGGTGCGGCCCGGTCCTCCACCGATGAATCCTGGCGCTTCTCGCCTTTTCGCTCTGCTTCTTGCTCAGGCGCTCTCCACGGCGCTGCCCGCCGCTGCCGGCGACGACCTCCCAACGGAACGCACCGACCTCAACACTGCCGATCGTAACCGCGTTGGAGCGGTGACGCGGCCGACCGATGATTTCTCCAAGGCGGAAAGCTTCGAGGCCATGTCCGGTGGGGCTGCGACCTCGATCGCGCCTGTGAACGCCGACAGCTTCTCGCAGTTCTCGGCCAATCTCACTTTCCAGGAAGAAGAAGGCTTCAAGCTCGGCAATGCGCTGTTTCGCAAGCTCTGGGTTTCCTCTCCGTCTTCCACCCAGGCCTCCGACGGCCTTGGTCCGCTCTACAACGCGCGGGCGTGCCAGAGCTGTCACCTGAAGGATGGGCGCGGTCGCCCGCCCGCCGGCTCCAACGATACGACGTCGATGTTCTTCCGCCTGGCGCGCCCGCCGCGCGACGACGAGGAACGCCGACTGGTCGAGACACATCGGGTCGTGAATTTCCCGGACCCGGTCTATGGCGCCCAGCTTCAGGATAGCGCCGTGCCCGGCCTTGCGGCTGAAGGGCATCTGAAGGTCAGCTACACCGAGGAACCCTTCACCTTCCCCGACGGCGAGACGGTTTCGCTGCGCCGGCCGAGCTACACGGTGGCGGACCTCGCCTATGGACCGCTCGATCCGGCGACAACGCTCTCGCCGCGCGTAGCGCAGCCGATGATCGGGCTCGGCCTGATCGAGGCGATCCACGAGGCGGATATTCTGGCGCTCGCCGATCCTGACGACGCCAATGGCGACGGGATCAGCGGCCGACCGGCGCGGACGCGGGATGCCAGGACCGGCACGCTGATGCTCGGTCGCTTCGGCTGGAAGGCGCAGAACGCCACCGTACGGCAGCAGAGCGCGGATGCCTTCGCCACCGATATCGGCATCTCTTCCCCGGACGCCGACCGGCCGCATGGCGATTGCACGCCGGCCCAGACAAAGTGCCTGACGATGGCAACCGGGGTGCAGGCGCGCCTCGGGCCGACCGAGGCGCCCGATCCGGTGCTTGGCCTTGTTACATTCTATTCCGAGAACCTTGCCGTGCCGGCGCGACGCAAGGCGAGCTTTGCCGAAACGCTCAGCGGCAAGAAGGTCTTCTACGATCTCGGATGCACCAGCTGCCATACGCCGAAATTCGTCACCCGCCGCGACGCGGCCAACAAGGCGCAGTCGTTCCAGCTGATCTGGCCCTATTCCGATTTCCTGCTGCACGACATGGGCGAAGGGCTCGCGGACGGGCAGCCGGTGGGCGTTGCAAGCGGAAGTGAGTGGCGCACGCCGCCGCTTTGGGGCATCGGCTTGACGAAGACCGTCAGTGGGCACACTTTCCTGCTGCACGACGGACGCGCACGCAGTTTCACTGAAGCGATCCTTTGGCATGGCGGCGAAGGGCAGAAGGCCCGAGACGCTTTCGCCGCCCTTGCCGCAAGCGATCGCCGCGATCTCCTTGCCTTCCTGGAGTCTCTCTGATGTCCCCCAAACATACGCTCACTTTTGCATTCGCCCTGACACTGACGGCCGCATGGCCCGCAATGGCCCAGGAAGGAAGCGCACTCTCGCCGCGCGTCGTCAACGAGGCCGCCGTGCCCACCGTCATGACCAAGGCCGTCGACGACTTCATCATCCCGGGCTATCGCAAGCTCACGGAAAAGACCGCGGCCGCGACGCAGGCGACGGCCAAGCTCTGCGAGATGCCGTCGCAGCCGGCTCTCCAGAACGCGCAGCGGGCGTTCTCCGACCTGGTTGGCGCTTGGTCGGCGATCGAGGTCGTGCGGCTTGGCCCGGCCCTCGAACAGAACCGCTTCGAGCGTTTCCTCTTCTACCCCGATCGCAAGAGCACGGGATTGAAGCAGGTGCAGGCGATCGTTTTGAAGAAGGACGAAAGCGCGGCGGACGAAGCCAGGCTCAAGGGCAAGAGCGTCGCAGCGCAAGGCCTCGGCGCGCTCGAATACGTGCTCTACGGCACGGGCGCCGAGACGCTTTTGAACAAGGAAGGTGACTTCCGCTGCCGCTACGGCCTTGCGATCACCAAGAATCTCGACGCCATCGCCAACGAGTTCCTGGCGGCCTGGCAGAAGCCCGACGGCATCCAGGCCGCCTGGAAACACCCAGGCCCTGATAATCCCGAATTCCGCGACAACCGCGAGGCTGCCACCGAGCTGCTCGGCATTCTCGTCCATGGCGTCGAGACGGTGAAGGACCAGCGGCTGAAGCCTTTCTACGAGGGCAAGGACGACAAGGGGCATCCGAAGCTCGCGATCTACTGGCGCTCCGGCAACACCATGGCCTCGATCGCCGCCAACGTGCGGGGCCTGAAGACGCTGTTCGATGCCGCCGACATGCAAAGCCTGCTGCCGGAAGACAGCCGCTCCGTGGCGGGATCGGCCGACTTCGTCTTCAAGTCGGTGATCAGCATCGCCGGCAACATCGATGGACCGATCGACGCCGCACTCACTGATGACGACAAGCGCGCCAAGCTCGCCTTTCTGTCGCTCAATACCAACGACCTCCTCAACCGCCTGAACAACGATTTCGGCGGCGCGATCGGGCTTGGCGCAGGGTTCTCCTTCGCCGACGGCGACTGACAAAACGGCCGCGCTGGCAGAGTGTTGACAATCAAGGCTTTTAGGCGCAAAGCGCTTTCCGTGTCCGCTCTCGCGGGCACGTTTCACCACAAGGACCAACTCCCAATGAACCCCGACAGTCGAAGTCGAGCCTTCACGCTCACGACCGTCCGGTCCTGATTTGATCAGGGCTTCAGGCGGTCGGATGACTCGCCCTATGGAGCCCCAAATGCTGCGCATCTACAAAAGCCAGAACAGCCACCTCGTGCTCGTCGATATGCTTGACGGCATCGCCTCGCCGACGCCGGCCATCTGGTTCGATCTCTTCAATCCGTCCGTCGAGGAAACGCGCCTCGTCGAGGGGCAGCTCGGCATCGAGATTCCGACCCGCGACGAGATGCAGGAAATCGAGCTTTCCGACCGACTCTACCAGGAGGCCGGCGCCGAATTCATGACGATGACGGCGACAGCCAAGCTCGACAGCGACTATCCGGTCAAGGTTCCGGTGACTTTCATTCTCAAGGGCACGACGCTGGTCACCGTCCGCCATGCCGACCCCAAGCCGTTCCAGACCTTCTCCAACCGCATCCAGAAGGCGAACGGCCAGATCTGCGAGAGCGGCGAACTGGTGATGCTGGGTCTGCTGGAGGCGATCATCGACCGCACGGCGGACGCGCTGGAGCGCGCCGGCAGCGAGGTCGACGCGATCTCGCGCGAAGTGTTCCGCAAGACCAATGCCAGCGCCACCAAGAAGACGCGCGACCTGCAGTCGCTGATCGAGCAGATCGGCCAGAAGGGCGACCTTTTGACGGTCATCCGCGAGAGCCTCGTCAGCATCGGTCGGCTCGTCGCCTATCACGTGGCGCTCGAAGGCATGGGGCCGCGCAAGGCGGGCAAGGAAAGCCGGCAGCGGATCAAGCTGATCCAGCGGGACGCGACATCGCTCGGCGATCACGCGCTGTTCCTGTCGAACAAGATCAACTTCCTGCTCGACGCGACGCTCGGCCTCATCAATCTCGAGCAGAACCAGATCATCAAGATCTTCTCTGTCGCCGCCGTCGTCTTCCTGCCGCCGACACTGGTCGCCTCGATCTACGGCATGAACTTCGGCGTGATGCCGGAGCTGCAGTGGGAGTTCGGCTACCCTGCGGCACTGATGCTGATGGTGATCTCGGCAATCGTGCCCTATTTCTACTTCAAGCGGCGGGGCTGGCTCTGACCACGTCGTTCGCTAATACAAGCGGCGGCGCCAGGCGTCGCCGCCTGCCTGAAAATGCCTTGGTGGAGACGACAGCATGATGGCGGCCACGGGCCTGATCGACCGGCGCAGTTTCCTGAAAATGGCGGGCGCGGCCTGGGTGGCGAGCCTTTTGCCCGACCGAGCCTTCGCCCTTGGCAGAGCCGATGCCGTCTTTGCCTCGGCCTTCATGGCGCCGGATGGGAGCTATGGCGTTGCGACGCTCACGGAGGCCGGCGACATCATCGACCGCACCGCGCTGCCGGCACGCGCGCATGGCATGGCTTATTCGCCGGTCAGCCGCCGCGCCGTCGCCTTCGCCCGCAGGCCCGGCACCTATGCGATGATCCTTTCGCCCGACGGAGCGGCCGAGCCGGTGGTGATCGCCGCAACCGACGGCCGGCATTTTTACGGGCACGGCTGCTTCTCGGCAGACGGCAAGCTGCTCTACGCCACGGAAAACGACTTTGCCGCCAATCGCGGCATGGTCGGCATCTATTACGGCACCGACAACTTCGCCCGCATCGGCGAATTCCCGACCTATGGCATCGGCCCGCACGACATGACGCTGAGCGCCGATGGGAAACTGCTGGCGATTGCCAATGGCGGCATCGAGACCCATCCGGATTTCGGCCGTACCAAGCTCAATCTCGACCATATGGAGCCGAGCCTGACGCTGGTCGATACGCGAACCGGCGCGCTCGTGCAGAAGCACCGCCTGCCTGAGGATCTCAGCCGCCTTTCGACCCGGCATGTCGATATCGGCCCGAAGGGTGAGATCTGGTTCGCCTGCCAGTACGAAGGCGCGCGCAACGACCTGCCGCCGCTCGTCGGATCCTTCTCCAAAGGCGAGGACCTGAAATTCCTGTCGCTGCCCGACCGCACGACGGAAGCGCTGGCGAACTATGTCGGCGCGATCGCCGTCAACCGGCATGAGGGGCTGATCGGACTGACTTCGCCGAAGGGCGGCGTGGCGGTGACGCTCGATGCCCGGAGCGGCTCGGTGCTGAAGGAAGAACGCGTCGCCGATGCGGCGGGGGTTGCCAGCGCCGATCACGGCTTCGCCGTCTCCTCCTATGACGGCCACTTCAAGGATAGCCAGAGTCGGGTCGCTTGGGACCAGCACATCGTCCGGCTCGGCCGCAGCTGAAGCAACTCCGGCAAGAATTCGTAGACATCTCGCGTCTCAACTCCCTCAAGCGGAAAAGCGACCCGCGCCGGAGAGCTTAACCAGGTCGTCCCAGCGATAGGCCGTCTGCTCGTGGTTTTCGCCGCCGAGGCTAACCTGGCCCTGGCCGACGGCGACCGCACCGAGGTGCTCATAAAATGCCCGGTTCGGATTGCTGGAAAGCACCCAGGCAAACAGAGACTTGCCGCCCAGCTCCCGGCAGTGGCCGGCAACGCTGCGCACCAGCGCCGAGCCGATGCCAGCACCCTGGAATTCCTTGAGGATGTAGAGCGCATAGAGCTCACGATCGAACCGCTGAGGCATCGAGCGGGCCTTTCCATAATTGGCAAAGCCGATCACCCTGTTCGTGCTCATGTCGACTGCGACCATATGAAAGACATCGGCGACGCGCATGCGCCTTGCATGGCGCAGCGCCTGTTCCTCGACGCTCATGCCATCGAGAAATGCGTCGGAAATCAGCCCACGAAACGTCGATCGCCAACTTTCGACGATGACGGAGGCAATCATCATGATGTCATCCGGCCCGGCCGGTCGGATATCGATGCGTCTGAAGCTCTTCATGGCCCATGATATAGGTGGCACATCGTGGCTTCAAAACGGCTGCCCCATGGAAAGGCTGAAAGTCTGTTCTATCTGTCGAAGCCATGAACAGAACCATCGTGTACATCGTCTTCGTCGCCGCCGTTCTCGGCCTCGGTCTTCTCATCGGCTACAACAACATCCCCGGAGAATGGTACCAGTCGCTGGCAAAACCAGCCTTCAATCCGCCGAACTGGGTCTTCGCGCCGGTGTGGTCGATCCTTTACGTGATGATCGGCATTGTCGGAGCCCGGATGTTTCTCGACCATCGCCGCACCACCGCCATGCGGCTGTGGCTGGCGCAGATGATCCTCAATTTCCTCTGGTCGCCGCTGTTCTTCGGGATGCAGGACATTTCCTCGGCCCTGATCGTCATCATCGCGCTCCTGATCGGGGTTGCCGGCTTCGTCATCGCAAGCTGGCGGCAGGACCGCATTTCGGCCCTGCTATTCCTTCCCTATCTCGCCTGGGTTGCGTTTGCGACGGTACTCAACAGCGCGATTTTGCTCATGAATTGAACTTGTCGGACCTTCACGACCATGCCACTGTCCGGCAGGCATAATGATGCCATCGACAATAAAGGCCCTATGGACTGATGGACGACCGCGATCCCCCCGATTTCCGAAACCGCATCCGCAACAGTTTTGCGCGGCAGGCGGCGATGCGCACGATCGGCGCGGAGCTGACGCTCGTCGAACAGGGCACGGTCGAGATCGAGCTGCCCTTCGACGAGAAGCTGACGCAGCAGCACGGTTTCCTGCATGCGGGCGTGATCTCGGCGGCACTGGATTCGGCCGGCACCTATGCGGCGTATTCGGTGATCGACCCGGATGCCTCGATCCTGACGATCGAGTTCAAGGTCAACCTGCTTTCGCCAGGGCGCGGCGAGCGCTTCCTGTTCCGCGGCGAAGTCACCAAGCCCGGCTCGACGATCATCGTTTCCGACGGCCGCGGCTATGCGATCCGCTCCGATGGGCCGGCAAAGCTGATCGCGTCGATGACGGGGACGATGATGGTGGTGCGCGGACGCGAAGGTATCGAAGGATGAGTTGTGCCGTCAAGGACGTCGCCGGACGCAGGGTCCTCTACGTCATGGCCGTGGATGCCGAATACGGCCCGCACCTTAGAGAACGGATCAAGCCGCTGATGACCGGTGTCGGTCCGGTCGAGGCGGCCGTCGTGTTGACGCGCACGCTTGCCGAACTCACGGCCGAGCGGGCACTGCCCGATCTCGTCGTTTCCCTCGGTTCGGCGGGTGCAGCCAAGCTCGAACAGACGGAAGTCTACCAGGCTATCTCCGTCGGCTACCGCGACATGGATGCCTCGCCGCTCGGCTTCGAGAAGGGGAGAACGCCCTTTCTCGACCTGCCTGCCGTGGTTCCGCTGTCGTTGCGCATCCCTGGTGTGCCGGAGGCGCGGCTTTCGACCGGCGCCAACATCGTCTCGGGCGCAGCCTATGACGCAATCGACGCCGACATGGTCGAGATGGAGACCTTCGCGGTCTTACGCGCCTGCCAATCCTTCCGCGTTCCCTTGATTGCGCTTCGCGGCATTTCCGACGGCAAGGCGGAGCTTAAGCACGTCAACGACTGGACGGAATATCTCCACATCATCGACGAGAAACTTGCTGATGTGATCGACCGGATGGAGAATGCGGTTTCGAGCGGCGTGATCCGGCTCTAGATGCCCATCCCGCTCTGAAACCCCGGAATTGTCCGGGTGCAATTGAATCGTTGCGCTGATGGCGGCCTTTCATTAAAGGCTCGCCATGATCAAGCTTGTTTGAAGGCTTCCAATGACCCAGACAGCCCATCCCGACACCGTTCTCATCGTCGACTTCGGCAGCCAGGTGACGCAGCTCATCGCCCGACGCGTCCGCGAATCCGGTGTCTATTGCGAAATCGTGCCGTTCCAGTCGGCGGAAGAAGGTTTTCAGCGACTGAAGCCGAAAGCCGTGATCCTGTCCGGCAGCCCGGCCTCCACGCTCGACATCGGCTCGCCGCGCGCACCCTCGGCGATCTTCGATTCCGGCCTGCCCGTCTTCGGCATCTGCTATGGCCAACAGACCATGTGCGCCCAGCTCGGCGGCAAGGTCGAAAGCGGCCATCACCGCGAGTTCGGCCGCGCCTTCCTGGAAGTCGAGAAGGACTGCCCGCTGTTTGAAGGACTCTGGTCGGTCGGCTCGCGCCACCAGGTGTGGATGTCGCACGGAGACCGCGTCACCGCGATCCCCGAAGGTTTCGAGGTCGTCGCAACCTCGGCCAATGCTCCCTTCGCCTTCATCGCCGACGAGAAGCGCAAGTACTACGCCGTGCAGTTCCATCCGGAAGTGGTGCACACGCCCGATGGCGCCAAGCTGATTTCGAACTTCGTGCACAAGATCGCCGGCATCAAGGGCGACTGGTCGATGTCGGCCTACCGCGCCAAGGCGGTCGAAGCGATCCGCCGCCAAGTCGGCGACAAGAAGGTCATCTGCGCGCTCTCGGGCGGCGTCGACAGCTCGGTCGCCGCACTCCTCATCCATGAGGCCGTCGGCGACCAGCTCACCTGCATCCTCGTCGACCACGGCCTGATGCGCAAGGACGAGGCGAAGAACGTCGTTGCGATGTTCGAGGAGCACTACAACCTGCACCTCCTGCACGTCGACGCATCCGACCGCTTCATCGGCGAACTGGAAGGCCAGAGCGACCCGGAAACCAAGCGCAAGATCATCGGCCGCCTGTTCATCGAAGTGTTCGAGGAAGAGGCAAAGAAGCTCGGCGGCGCGGACTTCCTCGCTCAGGGCACGCTCTATCCCGACGTCATCGAAAGCGTCTCGTTCACCGGCGGCCCGTCGGTGACGATCAAGTCGCACCACAATGTCGGCGGCCTGCCCGAACGCATGAACATGCAGCTCGTCGAGCCGCTGCGCGAACTCTTCAAGGACGAAGTGCGCGTGCTCGGCCGCGAGCTCGGCCTGCCCGACAGCTTCATCGGCCGCCACCCCTTCCCGGGTCCGGGCCTCGCCATCCGTTGCCCGGGCGGCATCACCCGCGAAAAGCTCGAAATCCTGCGCGAAGCGGATGCGATCTATCTCGACGAGATCCGCAAGGCCGGCCTCTACGACGCCATCTGGCAGGCTTTCGCCGTGCTTCTGCCGGTGCAGACCGTCGGCGTCATGGGCGATGGCCGCACCTACGAGTTCGTCTGTGCGCTGCGCGCCGTCACGTCGGTCGACGGCATGACGGCAGATTTCTACCACTACGACATGGAATTCCTCGGCCGCGCCGCAACGCGCATCATCAACGAGGTCCGCGGCATCAACCGCGTCGTCTACGACGTGACCTCGAAGCCGCCGGGCACGATCGAGTGGGAATAAGCAGTCGTCTCGATGCCGTCAGACCAGCTCTATAACGATCCGGGGCTTGTAGAATTCTACGACATCGAGAACGGCTGGACCGCCGATTCCGAATATCTGAAGACCATGGCCGCGGGCCGCACCTCGATCCTCGATCTCGGGTGCGGCACCGGCATGCTGACAGCCGCGCTGGCGGAAAAGGGCAAGCGCGTCGTCGGCGTCGATCCGGCGGCCGCAATGCTGCATGTCGCAAGGCAGAGGCCCGGTGGTGACCGGGTGCGCTGGGCCGAGGGCGACGGTCGGACCATCCGCCTAGGCGAGGCCTTCGACATGGTGCTGCTCAGCGGCCATGCCTTCCAGGTATTCCTCACCAGAGAGGATCAACTCGCCGCACTCAAGACCATCGCCGCGCATCTCTCGCCCGACGGGCGTTTCATCTTCGACAGCCGCAATCCGCTGGTCGAGGAATGGCGGGAATGGACGCCGGCCGGTTCCGAACGGGATATCGTTCATCCGGTCCTCGGCCAGGTCCTCGCCTGGAACGATGTGCAGCACGACCCGGCCACGGGCGTCGTGGAGTATGGAACATTTTATCGGGTCGCAGCGGACGGACGCGCATACACGGCCCGGTCGAAAATCGCCTTCCCGTCCCATGAAGACTTGGTCGCGATGATCGACGAAGCCGGACTTGTGGTCGAAACCTGGCTTGGCGGCTGGGACGGCAGGCCTTTCGGAGCCTCCGAACCCGAGATCATTCCGATCGGCCGGCTGCGCTAGGCTCGCCGTAGGCCGGCACCGCGCTTCCACCCTTCAAAATCCACGCAGGCGTGTCGCCGCTATTTCACCGCGTCGCGCATTCCATCGCGCAGTTTCCGGACCCGTTCGTTGAGGTCGATCATCTCCGGCACGGTGAAGCCCGAATTCTCCAGCAGGGCATCGGTCAGGCAACCGGTCTTCACATGCAGGCCGCGTCCCTTTGCCGAAAGGTGAACCTCCACCTGTCGCTCGTCGGTGACGCTGCGATGCCGGCCGAGGAAACCGGCGGCCTCCAGCCGTTTGACGGCCGGCGTGATGGTGCTCGATTCAAGGCCCAGTCGATCGGCAATCGCCGAGATCGTCAGACCATCCCTTTCCCAGAGCGTGCTCAAGACGAGATACTGCGTATAGGTCACGCCGAGCGCGTCGAGCATCGGCTTGTAGACGCGGTTAATGGCGATCGACGCGGAATAGATCGAAAAACAGAGCTGGCTGTCCAGCGGCAGCGTAGTCGGTTCTTCCGGCATCTCAGCCTCCTTGCGGCGCATTGAGGGGTTTCCTGCCGCGAAAATCAATATCGCGATAATAAGTAT
>NZ_JAEPRP010000126.1:0-21591 GCF_016652895.1 Ensifer sp. SSB1 | reverse complement strand
TGCACCTGGCGTGGCAGGGGCAGGCTCTCGAGATCCGGCGAAAAGACCGGCAGCTCTCCCACACGATCGAAGACAGAAAACTCGATGTTTGCCGGTGCAATCGACCGGACGGCCCGCAGCATGGCCGTATTGGTGGAATTGATCCGAGCGCTGCCGGATATTGCGAGAATCTTCATGGCAAGAAAAGTGGCCGATCGGACATGGTTGTCAACGCCTGCAGGCCCGGCCGCGTGGATGGATGACAATCGCATTAGCTGAGTAAAAGTAGAAAGTTTAACTTCTAATACGCATCGAACGATATGAGAACGCCGCAGGTACGAAGGTGGTCGGCTAACCCGTTCGAATTAGAGAAACCTCGAACAATTGGCCGGTTGGGGAACAACGACCTGTGACGCGCGTTGCCGTACGCTGAGTGAATACGGGAAAACGAGATGCGAATAATACTGGTAGCAATAGTCGCCTCGATCATGAGCATACTTGCGTTCAAATATGCAGACGGCGCCTTTGGCAACGCTAACCTGGTGGCGACGGCCGACGAACTGTCAGAAAACTGACGTGCGTCGCCTGGCACCGCAACTATCCTCGGACGCACCGTTCCTCACAGATGAGGCCTTGCCGCCGCCCGAACGTCACGCAGCGCGAACCGGTGCGCTCCCAAGAAACCCTTGCAGTCGAGGAGAGACGAAATCGAGGAAGACCCTGACGCGTTGCGGCAAGCGCCCGCCCGCAAGGAAGAGCGCGTGGATATCTTCCTCGTCCTCTGCAACCACGTCGCTCAGAACTTCGACGAGACGGCCTTCCTGGATATCCGCCCGTGCATGGTAGTCGCCGAGCCGCGCGATACCGACTCCGGCCACGGCCATGCGCCGGACCGTTTCACCGTTGTTGGCAAGCAGCGCCCCATGCACCGCCCGATCGACGATACGCCCGCTCTCCTTCATCGGCCAAACCGGTGCGGAACGGCGAAAATTGAAACCGAGGCAATTGTGCTGCGCCAGATCATCGACGGAGGTCGGCGTTCCATGTCGGCTCAGATATTCGGGCGCAGCCACAATCTTCCGTCTGGCCGTCCCGATCTTGCGTGCCATCATCGTCGAATTCGGCAACGGCCCGATGCGGAACGCCACGTCGGTACGATCGAGATAAAGGTCGACGATTTCGTCGGACAGCGACAGGTCAACAACGATGTTCGGAAAGGCCTTCCAGAACTCGGGCAGGATCGGCTCAAGCCCGAGCACGCCAAAGGCAACGGAAGCATTTACCCGAACAGTCCCGCCGGTGCTCGACGCCCCCTGCGAGAGCTCTCGCTCGACCTCGTCGAATTCGTTCAGCAACAATTGGCCGCGCTCATAGTAGATCCGCCCTTCGGTCGTGAGCGCAAGGCGACGGGTCGACCGCTCGAAGAGCCGCACTCCGAGGCGGGTCTCCAGCCTTGCTATCAACTTGCTGATCGTCGATGGCGTCATACGCAGCAGGCGCGCCGCTTCTGAGAAGCTGCCTGCATCGACGACGCGGACAAAGACCTGCATTTCCCCTGTGCGATTATCCATGACGAATCCTACTTGTGAAAAACTTTCACAGAAAATTTGGAATGACAGCGACTTATCAAGCGGATCGCCCCCGCATATCTGTTCGCCATGTCAAAAATCTCAGCTCTCAACCTGATCCGCAAGCCGGATGTTATGACCCTCGGCATCGAATTGCCGCTCGACAACGATTGGTCGCCCGAGGGCCTGGCGCGAGCGCGCGCCACCGGCCGACCCCATGGCGTACCGGATATGTCGTCGCAGACGGATCTGATACGGCGAGCGGACGCGCTTGGCTTTGCCGCCACCTGGGCCCGCGACGTGCCAGTCTTCGACCAGGTCAACATGGGCGATGCCGGTTCGGTCTACGACGTCTTCACCCTGCTCGGCTTCCTCGCCGGCGTAACCCGCCACATGGCGCTGGGCACGGCAGCAGTCGTGCTGCCGATCCGCCATCCGCTGCTGACGGCAAAGGCAGCCGCCTCGGTAGACGCACTGTCGGGAGGACGGCTCCTGCTCGGCGTTGCGTCCGGCGATCGTCCTGTCGAATACCCGCTGCTCGGCCTCGATTTCGACGGCCGCGGCGAGCGCTTTCGAGAGGCCGTTGGCTACATGAGACAGGCCTGGCAGCCGGGCGGCCTGCCGGTCGACGGCCGGCGTGATCCGACACTCGATATTCTTCCGCGTCCGGCGCAGGCAAGCATTCCGCTCATTGTCGCCGGCCAAGCACGCCAGGACGACGCCTGGCTTGCCGCCAACATGGATGGCCGTTTCGTCTATCCCGGCAGCCTCGAAAAACTGTCCCTTCAGACGAGAGCCTGGTCCGATGCGACAGCACACAAGGGCGCGTTCATCAGCGCCTTTCATCTCGATCTGCTCGAGGACCCGAGCGCACCCGCTCAGCCGATCCGCTTCGGTGCCCGCCTCGGCCGCAAGGCTTTGGTCGAACACTTTGGCGCGCTCGCCCGGGTCGGCGTCGATCACATAGCGATCAACCTTCGCCAATCAAGCCGCCCGCCGGCAGAGGTCATCGAGGAGCTTGCTTCCGATGTGATGCCGCGGCTCGGCAAAATTCCCGCAATTCATGCTGCTTGAACCCATGGAGAAACCTATGAAATTCGTCAATTCGCACGGAGCCACCATTCCTTCGCTCGGCTTCGGCGTGTTCCGCATGTCGGACGCCGAAGTGGAGAGCGTCGTTCCTGCCGCGCTGGAAGCGGGCTTCCGCCACTTCGACACGGCGCAGATCTATCAGAACGAAGCTGCTCTCGGCCGCGCCCTGCAGAAGGCCGGCGCCCGCCGTGAGGACCTTTTTCTGACCACGAAGGTCTGGGTGGACAACTATAGCCCGGAGAGATTTGCCGCGTCCGTCGAGGAAAGCCTCGACAAGCTTCGCGTCGATCACGTCGACCTGCTGCTTCTCCACTGGCCGGCCGATAAAGTGGCGATCTCCGACCAGGTCGACTTGCTGAATGCGGTCCAGGCCGCAGGCAAGACCCGCTTCATTGGCGTCAGCAACCAGAACATCGCGCAGATGAACGAATCCATCGCGCGCAGCGCTGCCCCCATCGTCACCAATCAGATCGAGGTGCATCCCTATCTCGACCAGAACGCGGTGGCGGAAGCCGCCAGGTCTGCCGGTGTCGCCATCACCGCCTATTACGGCATGGCAGACGGCGAAGTGCCGCGCGATCCGGTTCTGCAGGCGATCGCCGGGAAGTACGGCAAGACGGCAGCGCAGGTCGGCATTCGCTGGCTGATCGAGCGTGGCTTCGTCGCTCTCTCGAAAACCGCCAAGCCGGGACGCGTTGCCGAGAATTTCGATGTATTCGACTTCGATCTCAGCGCCGAGGACATGGCCGCGATTTCCAAACTTGCACGCCCCGACGGCCGGTTGGTCAGCCCTCCCGGACTGGCGCCCGTCTGGGACAAATAACGGAGAACTCGCAATGAGTGCTACAAACGCACAGGAAAGTGCGGCGCCGGCGGCCGGTTTCAACTGGCCGCTTCTCGCGCTCGCGATCGGTGCCTTCGGCATCGGCACCACCGAATTTGCACCAATGGGCCTCCTGCCGGTCATTGCCGACGGCGTCGACGTATCGATTCCGACGGCCGGTCTCCTCGTCAGCGCCTACGCCATCGGCGTGATGGTCGGTGCGCCGATCATGACGCTGGCTTTTGGCCGCTTTGGCAAGCGGACGGCGCTGATGCTGCTCATGGGTATCTTCACGCTCGGCAACATTCTCTCGGCCTTCGCGCCCGACTATTGGACCCTGCTCGCGGCGCGGCTCGTGACGAGCCTCAACCACGGGGCCTTCTTCGGCCTCGGTTCGATCGTGGCGGCAAGCATCGTATCGCCGGAAAAGCGCGCAAGTGCTGTCGCCACGATGTTCATGGGCCTGACGATCGCCAATATCGGCGGCGTTCCTGCAGCGACCTGGATCGGCCAGCAGGTTGGCTGGCGCATGTCGTTTGCCGGAACGGCGGTTCTCGGCGTCGTCGCCATCACCGCCCTGTGGCTGTCCCTTCCACGTGGCGAGGCGGGCAAGATGCCGGACGTCGCAAAGGAGTTGAAGGTGATCACCCGCCCGGTCGTGCTGCTGGCCATGGCGACAACGGTCATGGGCGCCGGGGCGATGTTCACGCTCTACACCTATGTCGCGCCCGTGCTGGCTGAGCTCACGCATGCATCAGAGACGTTCATCACGCTCGCACTCGTCTTGATCGGCGTCGGCTTCACCATCGGCAACGGCCTCGGCGGCCGGCTGGCCGACTGGTCGCTGGATGGGGCAACGAAGATCTTTCTTGCCGCTCTCGCCGTCATCATGCTGCTCCTGCCCTTGGCGCTGACGACCCATGTCGGCGCGGCGATCGGGCTGCTCGTTTGGGGTGCGGCCACCTTCGCGATCGTGCCGCCAGTGCAGATGCGGGTCATGCAGGCGGCGGCCGAGGCGCCGGGTCTCGCCTCGTCGATCAATGTCGGCGCATTCAACCTCGGCAATGCGGTGGGAGCGGCAGTCGGTGGCGGCGCCCTCAGCGCGGGCCTCGGCTACGAAGCCATTCCGATTGCCGGCGGCTTGCTGGCAACTGCCGGCCTGGTTCTGGTGCTCATCGGAACCCGCGCGAAATACGCGGCGCCGGCACTTCGATAAGCGGTGCAGGACGTTGGGAAACCCAGATAACTTACTGACGGAGATGAGAAAATGACCGAGGCCTTTCCTCACGCTGGGAAGCGTTTTGAAGTCGACTACGGCGATTTGGCGGCTATCAACGCCTACAGCGCCGACGGACGCACGCTCTATTATGAGATTACGTCCGGTCCGATGACGGGCGCATCCGGCACCGTTGAATTTCAATGGCGCCGGCTTAGCGAAGAGATCTATACGATCTCCTGGCAGGAAGCGGACGGCTCGACCGTCGTCCACGTCGATGACTTTCAGGCCGGGCGATCGCTTTCCTTCTTCACGACCCTTCAGGGGCAGTTTTTCCGCCTCGAAGGAAGTCTGCGGCAGTCACCCGAGCGGTAATCGCGGCTCGGGACGTGTCGCTCCAGCCATCAGCCTGGCGCCATCCGACACCGTGTCAACGACTACCGCCTGACAAACGGAGGCGGCGCAACGAGAGCGCGCGCCGCCTCCTCAAAGCGTAATCAAACTTTCATTTTTCCATCATGCAGATTGGCAAGGACTGTCACACTCAACTGTTAGCAAGCGCCCGGCTTCATTCGTGCCACCGATCCTGGTGTCCGCCAATCTGCAAGGAGCGTTTTGCAAATGAGAGTCTCCGTCACTACGTCCGTATTTATCGGCCTGATGGCCAGCGTCGCGTTTGGCGCGCCGGCAGCCGCAGCCGAGAAGACGAAATTCGAATTCTGGTACGGCCTTTCGGGTGATCTTGGCGAACGCGTCCAGGATGCCTGCAAGAAGTTCAACGACAGCCAGTCCGAATTCGAGATCGTCTGCACCTCTCAAAACGGTTACGACACGACCCTGCAGAACACGATTGCCGCCTACCGTGCCAAGAAGCAGCCGGCAATCACCCAGATCTACGATGCCGGCACGCTCGACATGATGCTCTCCGGCGCCTTCGTGCCCGCCAAGAAGCTGATGGCCGACAACGGCTACACCATCGACTGGAACAATTATTTCGGCGGCATCGCCAACTATTACGCAACGGCAAAGGGCGAGTTGAACTCCTTCCCGTTCAACTCCTCCACCGCGATGTTCTATTACAATGTCGACGCCTTCCAGAAGGCCGGCATCGACTTCAAGCCGGACACCTGGGAACAGGTCGAGGAAGCTGCCCGCAAACTGAAGGCGGCCGGCTTCGAGTGCCCGCTGGCGTTCAACTTCGACACCTGGCCGCTGATGGAGCAGTTCTCCGCAATCCACAACCAGCCGCTTGCCACGAAGGGCAATGGTTACAATGGGTTGGACGCTGAACTTGTCGTCAACAAGACCAAGTTCGTGGATCACGTTAAGTTCTTCAAGAAGATGGCCGACGAAAAGCTCTTCGTGGTCAAGACCAAGCAACTCGGCATGGATATCGTCCCGGCCTTCACGTCCCAGACCTGCCAGATGATCCAGACCTCGGTCGCCGACCACGGCACGATCGGCAAGACCCTTCCCGAGGGCGTTAAGTGGGAAGTTGCCATGTTGCCGGTATGGAAGGGCACGGAGCGGCAGAACTCGCTCGTCGGCGGCGCATCGCTCTGGGTGCTCGCCGGCCGTCCGGAGGCGGAATACAAGGGCGCGGCGGCCTTCCTCAACTACCTTGCGACGCCGGAAATGGCCGAGTGGTGGTCGACGGTGACGGGCTACATCCCGATGACCAAGACCGGTTTCGACGCCATGAAGGCCAATGGTTTCTACGACAAGGCTCCCTACAAGGGGCGCGAACTCGCGATCCAGAGCCTGTCCTTCACCCCGACCTCGGAAAACACCCGCGGCATTCGCCTCGGCGGCTTCACGCAAATCCGCAAGGAATTCGCAACCGCCCTCGAAGCGATCTTCATGCAAAACGCAGATGTACAGGCCGAACTCGACAAGACGGTTGAACGCGGCAACGCCGTTCTGCGCCGCTTCGAGAAGACCTACGCCGGACAGACGCTGAACTGACATCTGATCCGCCCGGAGCCCGCCGCAATATCGGCGGGCTCCGATCTCTGTTCTTGCGCATTGGAATTTCGACATATGGACAAGCGCGCGGCCTTTCGCAGCTGGTGGCTGCCCAGCCTCTTCGCCCTGCCGCAGATCATTTTGATCCTGCTCTTTTTCTACTGGCCAGCGGTCGCCGTGTTGCGATGGGCCTTCACGCTGGAGCCGCCGTTCGGCGGTGCCGCCGAATTCGTCGGCCTTGCCAATTTCCAGGAAGTGTTTGCCGATCCGCTCTACTGGAACTCCGTTGGCATCAGCCTCGCATTTGCCCTTTGCGGCACGCTTGCCACCATTTTCATCGGCCTTGTTCTTGCCCTTGCTGTCGACCGGCAATTGCCGGGCTCTGCGCCGTTCCGGTTCCTCTACATTCTGCCCTATGCAATTGCGGGACCTGCGGCCGGCATGGCCTTCCGCTTCATCCTGTCGCCGGAGCGCGGGCTGATGGCATCGGTCAACGCCGTCTTTCCTGACTTCTGGAACCCGGCCAAGTATGGCATCCACGCCCTCATCCTCGTCATTGTCGTCTTTGCCTGGAAGTGGGCGGGCTACACCTTCATCTTCCTGCTCGCCGGCCTGCAGTCGGTTCCGCGCTCGCTCATCGAGGCGGCCGCGATGGACGGCTGCGGCCCGATCCGCCGCGCGGTCGATATCCAGATACCTTTGCTGGCGCCAACGCTCTTCTTCCTGCTGGTCATCATGATGACCGAGGGCTTCGTCGGCGCCGATACCTACGGCATCGTCGCCCGCACGACGGATGGCGGCCCGAACCACGGCACCGACGTGATGGTCTATCGCATTGTCGAGGAGGCGTTCCGCGGCCTGAACTACTCCGGCGCGTCGGCCCAGAGCCTCGTGCTCATCGGCCTCATCATGATCTTCACCTTCATCCAGTTCCGCTTCATCGAGCGCCAGGTCCATTACAAGTGAGACTCCCATGATCCAGCGGACCCCCTTTGCCAACGCGCTGACCTATGGCGTGATGATCTTCGGCTTCCTGCTGCTGATCGGCCCCTTCATCGTCATCGTGTCGGGCGCCAGCCAGACATTCCAGCAGGTCAACGCCATCCCCTTCAGCTTCGTGCCGCAGGATCGCCTCTTCGAGAACATGCGCGCGGCCTGGTCGCGCGCCAGCCTCGGGACGGCGATGCTGAATAGCTTCGTGATGGCGAGCCTCGTCACGGTCGGCAAAGTGGCGCTGTCAGCGCTGACGGCTTTCGCCATCGTGTTCTTCCGAACACCGCTCAAAGGCTTTTTCTTCTGGATGGTGTTCATCACCCTGATGCTGCCGCTCGAAGTGCGCGTGGTGCCAACCTATGCGGTTGCCGCCGATCTGTTCCAACCAATCCGATTGCTGATTTCCGCCGTCACCGGCTTCGAGATCTCCGTCGACTGGAACCTTCTCAATTCCTATGCCGGCCTCACATTGCCGCTGATCGCCACGGCGACCGGGACCTTCCTCTACCGCCAGTTTTACCTGACCCTGCCGGACGAACTGGCGGAGGCGGCACGCATGGACGGTTCTGGCGCGATCCGCTTTTTCATCGACATGCTGCTGCCGCTCTCGCGCACCAACATGCTGGCGCTGACCACGATCATGTTCGTCTACGGCTGGAACCAGTATCTCTGGCCCCTCCTGATGGTGACGGACCCGCAGTACAAGACCACGATGATGTCGCTGGTTGCGCTCCTGCCCGCCGACAACGGTACGCCGGACTGGAACGTGACGCTCGCCGGTTCTCTGATCATCATGCTGCCTCCGCTCATCGTCGTCGCCGTCTTACAGCGGTGGTTCGTTCGCGGCCTCGTGGCGACGGAAAAATGACCCCGCTTTCCCCAAACAGAACAGACAGAGAGGTCCGCGCTCATGGCTGACATCGCAATTCGCGCCGTGCGTAAATCCTACGGAAAATCCCCTACCCTGCATGGCATCGACCTCGCCTTCGCGTCGGGAGAATTCGTCGTGATCCTCGGCCCGTCCGGCTGCGGAAAGTCGACGCTTCTGCGGATGATCGCGGGGCTGGAGGACATCACCGCCGGTGAGATCGCCATCAACGGAAAGGTCGTCAACAGGCTCGAACCGCGCGAACGCGGCTGCGCCATGGTGTTCCAGAACTACGCCCTCTACCCGCACATGACCGTGGCCGGAAACATCGGCTATGCCCTGAAGGTGGCCGGCGTAGCGAAGGCGAAGCGCCTGCGTCGGATCGAGGAAACAGCCAAGATCGTCGGACTTTCCGACTATCTCGATCGCAAACCCGCTGCCCTGTCCGGCGGTCAACGGCAGCGCGTCGCCATGGCGCGCGCGATCATTCGCGAGCCGAACGTGTTCCTGTTCGACGAACCGCTGTCGAACCTGGACGCCAAGCTTCGCGTCACCATGCGGGCCGAGATCCGCAAACTGCATCAGCGCCTCCAGGCAACGTCCATCTTCGTCACCCACGACCAGGTGGAAGCGATGACGCTGGCCGACAAGCTGGTCGTGATGAACAAGGGCGTGGTCGAACAGGTCGGCCAGCCGCTCGACATCTACCACCGTCCTGCAAGCATCTTCGTCGCATCCTTCATCGGCTCTCCGGCTATGAACCTTTTCGATGCCTTGGTCGACGTCGACAACGCCTGCCTCACTTTCGGCGGCACGAAGATGCCGATCGACAGAGGCCTGGCCACCCGACTGGGCGCAAGACAGATCACGGTCGGCATTCGCCCGGAACAATGCGTCGTTGCGCCTGAAGGCGTCTCGATCAAGGTGGATTTCATCGAGGAACTCGGCTCCGGCCGTGTCATCCACTCGGAATTGAACGGCTATCCCTTCGCGGCCACAGTCGACGAGCACACGCGCGTGCGGCCGGGCGAGAGGATCAGCCTGGAACTGCCGCTCGCGCACCTGCACCTCTTCGACAAGGAGACCGGCCGAAGGATCGAGGTCGATCTGGAGCCGCGCACTGTCCGCAATTCCGCCAGCCAACCGACACTCCAAGCAGTCTGATCACTTCAATAAATCAGGAGAAACCGTGATGAACGATATCATTTCCGCCGTAGGATTCTGCAACCGGACGGGCAAGGGCGACCTTTCGACCCTTGATGCCTCTCTGCGCGAAGTTGCAGAGACGGGCGCCGACGCCTGCGAGATCGGGATCTATGGAGAAGAGATCGTCAGCGGCGGCCGCATCATCGAAGACCGCGTCCACCGGGTCGCCGAGATCACCAAGAAGTACACCTTCAACAAGCTTTCGCTGCACGGCCAGATCGTATCCAACTTCATGGATCGCCAGCACCACCATCTGCAGAAGAAGGTCGTGCGGGCGATGCTCGAACTGTGTGACAGGCTCGGTGCGGGGATCCTCGTCCACCACTCCGGCGCAGCACAGCTTGCCGCCGGAGAGAACGCCGCTGATCTCGACAGGATGGAACGCGACGCGCTCGCGGAAATGGCCGAGGTCGCCAAAGGTTACGGCGTCCGCATCGCACTCGAGAACATCTTCACGACGGAAAGCGGCCAGTACCGGCAGACGCCGAGCCAGGTCGCCGAAACGGTGCGGGCGATCGGTTCGAACAACGTCGTCGCACTCATCGACTTCTCGCATGCCTATATCGAAGCAACGCATCGCGGGCTGGATTTCCGCGACGAACTGAGGGCGATGGCGCCGGTGACGGGTCACCTGCACGTTCATGACAGCTTCGGCCTGCCCTACTCCATGAACCGCTTCTATCACCCGGCCGAAGCGACCGCGCTTGGGATCGGCGACCTGCACCTGCCGATCGGCTGGGGCGACATTGCCTGGGATGACATCTTTTCCGAACTGACCTTCCTTCCGGACACGACGCTGATCATGGAAATCGGCGCCGAGCGCTTCGCCGATCAGCAGCCGGCATGCCTCGAGCGGGCAAGACGTCTCGCGGTCGCGGTCGGACAGCGTTCCGCTGCATAATGTTTCCGGTTGCCCCACTGAACGTTCGGTGGGGCAGCCGTTCAAAGCGCAAATTCCCGCCGCCTGGACCGTTCTCAAGGAAGCGCTCTTTCCGCGCTCGGAAGACCGGCGCGCGACAGCATCTCCAGGAAGCGCGCGTGGTGATGATCCTTCACGTAGCGCGGCATGAAACCCGGGCAGACATTGCCGAGGTTGAGATGCGGGAGCTGTGAGAGGCAATGATGCATGGCCCGGGACGCTTCTTCCGTGTTTCCGGTGGCGGCAGCGGCGGCGGCCCAATAGAGCGCGCCACGAACGAAGCCGGGCTTGGTCCTGACAACCTTGCGGGCATCCTCCAGGGCACGCCGATCCTTGCCGCCGGCAAACAGCGCCACGGCCATGCTGTGGTGGCGCCAGAAATCGATCACGTCATGGGTCCCGAGACGGATTGCTTCGCTCGCTTCGTGCAATGCCTCGCTCACCTGCCCGCGCAAGGCATAGAGTTCGGCAAGATCGCCCCGCGCACTGGGATAACTCGGGTTGAGACCGATTGCATGGCGACACTCGACAATCGCTTCATCGATCCGGCCATCCGACAAAAGGGCGAAGGAGAGGATGACCCGGGCAATTTCGTCATCCGGCACCGCGCGCACTGCAGCTTGCGCCAGCTCCAACGCGCGTTCCAGGTATCCCTGCTTTGAGGGAAGGGCGCCAAAGGCAAGGGCCATGGTCATTGCCACGGACAGCGTGCGCTTTGCGCGGGCGTTGTGAGGTTCGATTGCGAGCGCCATCTCGACACGCTCTATCGCCGTCAGCAGCGAATCCCGCGTCATCTCGAAGTACTTCATCAGAGCTTCGTTCACGAGCCGGCGCACCTCCGAGCTGCCGGGAGGGCTCTTGTCGCGCACTTTCCAGTTCGTCATCTGTAGTTCGAGGATCACGGCCAGCACGACCGCCTGTGCGATCCGGTCCTGGAACCTGAGTGCATTTTCCGAGTGGCCGTCGAATTTCTGGGCCCAGACGTTGTGGCCGCCGGAGACATCGACAAGCAAGACGTTCACCCGCAGGTCATCACCGGATCTCTGAATGCTGCCGCTAAGCACATAGCGAGCCCTGACCGCCGTTTTCGGCTCATCGCCCGGAACGGTCTTGTCCTGGGGCGAGGGTCCGGCGAGCACGACATAGTCCGCAACCGCGGTCAGGGCCGTGGCGATATCCTGCACGAGACCTCTCGCGAAGTAATCGTCTCCCCCCTCGCCCGTCAGATTGACGAATTCTGCAACGCTGATCGACGGGCTTCCGTGGTGTTGTCCGACCGCGCCTCCATTTGCCGACTGTGGATGAACCGATTTCGAGGCGGGCGCCACGATGGCGTCCGACAGCGCCCGGGTCTCCGGGCTGACCCCGACACCAAACTCCTTCTTCATGACGCTGCTGCACAGTTCGTATGCGCGCATCGCCTGGTCGCGGCGGCCACAGGCGATCAGCAATTCGATCTTGAGCCGGTAGGATGCTTCCCGCGTCGGCTCCACGGCCAACAGGCGATCGACCAGAACCAAGCCGGCCTCCACATCCACGAGACGCGCAAGCTTTTCATACGACTCGATTGCGCGGTTCTGCAACCTCTCTCGCTCGGAGGCTGCCCAATCGTCGAAGGAGTTGCTGTCCAGGTAGAAGCCATCGAGAAACGGCCCGCCGTAATGCGCCAGGGCCATCTCGAGCTCCTGCGGCGAGCGGGCCATCAGACCCGCTTCAAAATCCTCGACGTCAATGTCGATGGCAGAAGTCTTTAGGCCGATCGTATCGTTCTGGGCCTGGATCAAATCCACGCCTACCCGACTGAAATCGCGCCGCAATAGGCTGAGGGTTTGCCTCAGGCTGTTGCGCGAATGGTCGCTGTCACTATCGCTCCAGAGCAGACTCGCCAGTTTCTCCCTGGACGCTGCCATGCCCGGACAGCGGGCAAGATAGGCAATGATGGCCTGACCTCTTTTGCCGGTCAAAGGGACCTGGCCGCGCTGCTCCTCCTCGATCCGAAAGCCGCCGAGCAAAGAAAGTCTGAGTCTGGCCATGCCTTGGTTGGTCGTCATGGGGCGTCTGGCACCATTAAATAATGAAACGCTAATGCAAATATAACGCTAGCGTCAACCAAACCGCCAACCATTCAAGCTCCGCCGTGACGGTCGATCGACTAAACCTAGAGAAGTGCCGGACACGGCACCGATGGAACCAACCGACCGGGGGCTCGTCATGGAGAGCAATTCATTCTTGAGATTGGCGGGAACACTTGTCGCCGCATTGCTTGGGCCGCTGCCGGCACAGGCCGCCGACTTTGACGTCGCCATCGTGTTCGCCGTCGATTTTTCGTCCTCGGTCGATCCGGACACCGCCAACCTGCAACGCAACGGCCATGCCGCAGCGCTCACGTCGCCGGAGATCATTGCAGCCATTACCCGAAACTACTTCGGCTGCGTCGGCGTCGCTTATTTTGAGTGGGCAAGCCCCGGGCGCCAGAGAATCGTGCTGCCATGGACGAGGATCTGCGGACTGGAAGATGCCGAAGCCGCCGCCGACGTGATCAGAAGAAACGGCGATACCGGCTTCACCCGCGGCGGCAGAGGCGGGACATCCGTGTCCTCTGCCATCGATGCCGCGAGCCTGCTTCTCGACCAGTTTCCGGGCAAGGCCGAGCGGAAAGTCATCGACATCTCCGGCAATGGCGAGAACAACGACGGCCTCCCCGTTCGGTCAAGCAGACGGAACGCGATTGCAAAGGGATACACCATCAACGCGATCGCCATCCCGGCAAGCGACGAAAATCCCGGCTATCACCTGGCGTCCTATTTTGCCGACAATGTCATCGGCGGTTCGGGAGCCTTTGTCGTGACAACGACGGGCCCAGGCGACTACGCGACCGCCCTTCGGCGCAAACTGGTCATGGAAATCAGCATGAACCTCGACCCACAGGGGCTGACAGAGGTGCAGCCGGTAGAGACGGCAATCCAATAGCATTCTATATTGCGCACAATAATTAAACTAAATGTATACAAACTAGCGCCATTCTTGTCGACATGACCTTCACTTTCGCAGACACTTGCGAAATAACTTGGCCATCGAAGGCATTTCGAGGATGGGGTGGGACAGCATGGACGGGACGCTCGCTAGGCACGACAGCAATTTATTCGACAAGCTCGAAGGGATCATCAACAGACTGCCCGAGCCCTTCACGCTGCTGCTGGCGCTGGCGGCACTGACGGCGCTGGCATCTTTCCCATTGGCCCAAGCGGGGGTATCGCTGGCTTTCTCGACCGTGGACCCGGCGACGGGCCAGGCCGTGGCGAAGACGGTTGCGATCGAAAACATCCTGACGCCCGCCTACTTCGCCAACCTGATCGTCGAATTTCCGAAGCTGCTCGTCGGCTTCCCGCCGATCGCCCTCACGCTGGTCGTGATGATGGGTATTTCGGTTGCCGAACATTCCGGCTTCCTCTCCTCGGTCATTCGCGGGCTTCTGCGGCGCGTTCCGAAATTCGCGATCATCAGCGTCGTCTCGTTCGTGGCGATCAATGGCGACCTCTTCGGCGACGCGGCGATGTTCGTGCTGATGCCGCTCGCGGCGACGCTTTTCTACCAGATGGGCCTTAATCCCTGGCTCGGCATCATTCTGGTCTTCGTCGGCAACACCGCCGGTTTCTCCGCTTCGCTGGTCATCAACCAGACGGATACGGTGCTCTCGGGCATCACCGCGAGCGTTCTACCGCCGGAGGCAGCAGCCAACGTCTCGCCGATCATGAACTGGTATTTCAACGCGTTCAGCGCCTTTACCGCGACGGCGGCGATGCTGCTGATCACCTACTTCTTCGTCCCCTCCAAGCTCGCGCCAAACCGCGTGAGCGAACTGGAGATCGAAACGGAAGTCGTTGAAGAACCCGGCACCGGTCATGGCCGCGAGGGTCGGGGGCTCGTCGCAGCCGGTATCTTCACCGTTGTCTATCTCGGGCTGATCCTCGCCTCCCTTATGCCGGAAGGCGGAGCGCTGCGCGGCGAAGGCGGTCAAATCGTGCCGAAGTCCCCCTTCATGGGCGGCATCGTTGTTCTGATCTCGCTCTATTTCGCGCTGTCGGGCATTGCCTATGGCTGGGCTTCCGGCCGGCTGAAGTCGCTCGGCGAGGCGGCGGAATGGATGAAGAACGGCATCTCGTCGATGTCCTATTTCCTCGTGGTTTCCGCAGCGGCTGTAATCTTCCTGAAGCTCTTCAACGACAGCCATATCGGCGAATACATCGGCAGCTACGGCGTGGTGATGCTGCAGGGCACACAGGCGTCGCCGGGTGTCGCGATCTTCCTCTTCCTGTTGCTCGTTTCGGTATCGAACCTCTTCATCATTTCCGGAAGCGTTCTGTGGATCATGTATGCGCCGATCTTCGTGCCGCTGATGCTGGCGCTCGGTTACAGCCCGGCGGCGACCCAGATGATCTATCGTATCGGCGATGCACCGCTGAACGCGATCTGCCCGGTCAACCCCTTCCTCATCCTCGTCATCGGCCTGCTCAACAAGTGGCGCCCCAAGGGCACCGAGGCGGTCAAGGTCGGCACGCCGCTGATGCTGGCCATGCCCTATGCACTCGCCATCCTCGCCGTTCTCGCGCTGCAGCTCGTGTTCTGGGTGCTGTGGGACCTGCCGCCAGGCCCGGGCGCAACGCTGATGGCACGGTGAGCCACCATGCGCTTCCTCAGTGAAACCAAGGTCCTGGCGTGTCATGAACTGCGACGCGAGGGCGCGCGTCGTTGGCTGCGGCTGGAAATTTCTGGCCTTGCATCGGTTAGCCCCGGCGAGACCGTGCTCTTCTCGGAGGACCGGCACAGCCCTCGCTGCCGGATCGCGACGGTCGAGACGTTTGCGGACGGCCGTGCTGCGCTGGTCGCAAAGTTCGAGGCAGATGACCTCGAACCCGCGGCGGGCAACGCGCTGACAGTCTGGTTAAACGAAACCGCTGCCGTGTCCGTCGGCGCCGGTTCGCTCATCGTCACTACGCCGGCCTTCCTCTACCGCGTCGCGCCCTTCGAGCAGCGCGGAGCGACAGTGCTCGTCACCGGGGCGGATGCGGACCTCTGGCAGAATCTACGCCAGCGCGTGGAGGCTGGTCTCGCATGGACCTCCGTCTTCCTCGCACTCGAACCCGCGCGGCTTCAGGCCTTCATCGTCGAGTTCCCCGACGCCAATCCCTACCTCTTTGCCAACATGGACATGAGTTGCGGCGTTGGCGCCTGCCGGAGCTGTCACGTAACGGTTTCGGACAACATGGACGGCGAGGCGAGCTGTCGCGTCGGCCCCTGGTTCGCGCTCAAGCGGGTCAACCTCGTGCGCCTGAAATTCGCCTCCGCCCCCTTCATTTGAGGATCGCCGCCATGGACCTTTCCGTAACCGTACCAATGGGCACAGGCAGCGTGACCTTCAAGAACCCGGTCATGTCGGCCGCAGGCACGTTCGGCAACATCGTCGAGTATCTCGATGTCTTCGACATCACCCGGCTCGGCGGAGTCGTCGCAAACTCCTTCCTTCCCTGGCAGGGTGAGCCGAACCGCTGCCGCCGCTTTGCCCATACGGAGAGCGGCTATCTCTCCGCCTTCGGCATCAACAACATGACACTCGACCGTTTCATTGCCGAGGCGCTGCCGCGCCTGCCGGCGGAAGAGGTGCCGATCTTCGTCAACATCAAGGCGCCGACGCGCGCGCAGTTGGTCGAGATGATCCGCGCCTGTGTCGAAAGCGGCCGCATCGCCGGCGTCGAGGTCAATGGCAACTTCCCCTATGCCGGCCGCGGCGAACCCTCCTACTGGGACAATCCCCAGCAGAACGAGGAGATGTTTCGCGCGCTTTCGGCGGCCGCCGAGGGCAAGGTGCTGCTGTGGTCGAAGGCGGCCACGTCAGCCAAGATGATCATCGAGGATTTTGTTTCCGCCTCGGAGCGAGGCGGCGCGGATGGAACGGTGCTATTCAATGCCATTCCAGGCGCACGCATCGACATCGAGCGGCGCACCTTCGTCTGCGGTTCCACCGGCTTTGGCGGTTACTCCGGCTCCGGCGTAAAGCCTTTCGCGCTTTGGCGCTGCGTGCAGGCTGCGAGCGTCGCCAAGCGCCCGGTGATCGGGGCCGGCGGCATCACCACGGCGGAGGACGTCGTGGAGTTCCTCATGGCGGGTGCCCATCTCGTGCAGATCGGCGCCGCCAGCATGAGCCGGCCGGATTATTTCCCCCGCCTCCTCGACGATCTCTACGCGCTCTTGGAACGCCTCGGCGTGCGCTCGCTCGAAGAAATCCGCGGATGTGCCCGCGCAGAGGCCGCCCCGGAGACGTGAGCCGCAGCCCTTATGATGGCGGCGCCCGGCATGGAACCGCCGTCATCGCCCCGCCTTCCAGTACGGGTTGTCGTGCTTCAGGATCACCATGGTCGTGGTTTCGGCGACGGCCGGGATCGACTGAAGCACATCCCGAATGAACGTCCCCAGCGCATCGAGATCGCGCACCCATATGCGTAGGACATAATCGACGTTGCCCGCCACCAGCAGGCATTCTGTGATCTCCGGGCGTTTGGCGATCGCTGAAAGGAACTGCTCCGTTCCTTCGGTGCCGTGCCGAGCCAGCCGCACCGAGCACAGCACGCTGACAGTCAGCCCGAGCGCCACCGGATCGATCCGGGCGGCATAGCCCTTGATGATCCCCGCGTCTTCCATGCGCTTGACGCGACGGCCGCATGGCGTGGCAGAAAGGCCAACGCGCTCGGCAAGATCCAGCATCGAGATGCGCCCGTCCCGGCGCAAGACGTCAAGGATCTTGTGATCAATCAGGTCGAGATCAGGCATGAGCGATAAACTCTCAAAAACTACTTATTCGTAGTGATATCACGCGCACAATAATGGGGGAATGCCCGAGATCGCCGAGTTGTGCTAAGAATATCGGGCTACTGTCTCCGTGAAATTCAGAAAACGGGAGAAGCGACCGTGCCTGCCTACTTCGTATGCACCATGAACATTCACGACCCCGAAACCTACCGCAAATACACGGCACTCACGCCGCCAACACTGGCGCGCTACGGCGGGAAGTTCCTCACTCGTGGCGATACGGTCGAGACGGTCGAAGGCGGTCCGGCCTTCGCCGAGCGCATGGTTCTCCTGGAGTTCCCGGATCGGGAAGCAGCGTTGGCCTGGTATCGGGATGCCGACTATCAAAGCGCGGCAGAGTTCCGGCGGCTTGCCTCTTCCGGGCGAATGCTGCTGCAGGTGTCGCGCGACAACACCAAAGACCCGGACCCGAAGGTCTGACATGGATCTGCAGCTGAAGGGAAAATCCGCCCTCGTATTCGGCGGGTCACGTGGACTGGGCCGGGCGATCGCAGCGGAACTCGCGCGCGAAGGCGCCCGGGTCGTGATCGTTTCGCGTAACGAGGCCGCCCTGCGGCAAACGGCCGACGCGACGGGGTGTCTGCCGCTTGCGGGTGACCTTTCTGCCCCTGGAGCGGGCGGAGAACTGGTGAGGGCGGCGAGCACGCTTCTTGACCGCCCTGTCGACATCCTGGTCACCAACACTGGCGGACCGCCCACCGGCAGCTTTCAAGCCACCGATGCGGCGGCCTGGACCAAGGGTTTCCAAGGCTTGTGGATGAGTACGGTGGACAGCATCCAGGCCGTCCTTCCGGCGATGAAAGCGAACCGCTGGGGGCGGATTCTCGCCGTGACTTCGGTGGCCGCGAAAGAGCCGCAGCCGGGTCTGGTCATTTCCAACGGCCTTAGAGCCGGGCTTTTGGGAATGCTGAACACCTTGTCGCGGGAGGTTGCTGCAGCCGGCATCACCGTCAACGCGCTGCTCCCCGGCTACACCAACACCGACCGGATGGCCGAGTTGGGTGTCGACAATGCGACAATGGGACCGAAGATTCCCGCGGGGCGACTGGGTGAGCCCGAGGAGTTCGCGGCGCTCGCCGCCTTTCTCGCCTCGACGCGAGCATCCTACATCACCGGCCAGGCCATCGCGGTTGATGGCGGTCTACTGCATTCGATCTGAGGAGCGATCATGGAGCATTCCGCCCGGCGTCCGAAATTTGCAAACTGGCTGGCTGAAAGCAACGATGTCACGCAGATGTTCCTGTCTGCCGGCCAGATCCCCGGCCTTATCAACATGGCAGGCGGCCTGCCCGATCCGTCGACATGGCCGGTCTCCGACCTCTCAGTCTTGGCGGCGAGCGCCGTGGCAGATCACCCGCGCGAGGCGCTGGCCTATAGCCCGATCGAGGGCCTGCCCGCACTGCGCGACCTGATCGCGACGCGTTTCAGCGCGCCGGGGCTACGCCTTTCGCGCGAAAACGTGCTGATCACCACCGGCGGGATGCAGGCGTTGGATCTGATCGGCAAGGTGCTTTTGGACCAAGGCGGGCTGATCGCGGCGCAAACCCCGGCCTATCTGGGCGCACTGGATGCCTGGAAACCTCGCTACCCGACCTATCGTCCGATGCGGCTGGAGGCCAGTGATTTCAACCCTGTCGCGGCAATGAGCGGCGCACAGTTCGCCTATACGGTGCCCAATTTCTCAAACCCCACGGGCCGGCTTGTCGGGGTCGAGGATCGGCACGCGCTTGTCACAGCGGCCGCTTCCGCCGGGACTTGGCTGATCGAGGACGATCCCTACGGCACGCTCTACTACGACGGCACTCCCTTGCCGCGCATGCTCACCCTCTCCGGCAAAGATGAGACGGTCTACGACGGCCCGGTCGTCTACCTCGGAACGCTGTCGAAGGAATTGGCGCCCGGCTTTCGTATCGGCTGGGCCATCGCCGCCCCCGACATGATCAGGGCACTCGTCGGCGCCAAGCAGGCTTCGGACATGTGCAGCTCGGGTTTGTCTCAGCGCATTACCCAGGACGCTTTCGCCGCCGGCCTCCCCGAGCGCGTGCTGCCGGGTATCCTTGCGCTTTATCGCGCACGCCGCGATGCGCTTTGCGCGGCCATGGAAAGGCATCTGGGCGAATTGTTCGAATGGGAGAAACCGACGGGCGGCATGTTCGTCTGGGCCACGGCCCGGGACCCGGCATTGAATACCGATGCTCTCTTGCGTGAAGCGCTTGGACACGGCGTCTGTATCACGCCGTCCAGCGTCTTCGATCCCGAGGGCCGAAATTGCCGCTCGGTCCGGATCAATTTCACATTGAACGCGCCCGAAAAACTCGAGGAAGGGGTGCGCCGGCTGGCCGAAGCGACCCGCGCCACCATCGCCCGAGCAGCGTGATTTGAAGGCGAGTGCGGCCTTCGAACATGCCGCAACAGTTGGCGCGGGAGTGCCGGAGGCCTGGCTCAGTGGGTGGAGGCAATATCACCCGACTTGTCGCGAGGATAGGCATAGGCACCGGCTTTTGAGGTTCGAAAGCCGCCGCTCGCCAAGGCCTCGGCGAGCTTGACGGCCGCCACCACGCCATCGATGACCGGTACGCCGGCTTCACGCGAGAGCCAATCGCACAGCTCCGCCATACCGGCACAGCCAAGAACGATGGCATCGACGCCGTCGTCGCGTATCGCCGCGCGCGCTTCGCTGAGGAGTTTCCGCCGCGCGCTTTCCGGGTCGGACTCCAGTGCTAGAACCGGCAAGTCGACCGAGCGCACGCGGCGGCAGCGGGACGCAGCACCATAGTGCTTCACGAGATCCTCGATCACCGGCACCGACCGCGGCAGCGTGGTAATCACTGCGAAGCGGGTCGCCACCGTCATTGCCACCTGTACCGCCGCTTGGCAGATCCCGATGACCGGACCGGTTGCCACTTCGCGCGCAGCCGCCAGACCGGGGTCATCGAAACAGGCGATCACGTGCGCCGATGCACCCCGTTTCTCCGCAGCACGGATTGCCGCCAGCATCGCCGGGACGGCCATCGCCTCGTCCGAGTAGCCTTCGATCGAGACGGGCGTGCCGGTTGCGGTCTCCGCATCGATGACGGAACCTTCCGATCGTACGGCCTCGGCCGCCCGTGCGATCTGCTCGGTCATTGACGCGGTCGAGTTCGGATTGATGACATGTATGCGGATCATTGGGCGGCCCTCTCCGGCCTGGGGTTCACTTGCGCCTGTTCCAGAGGCAGGAGGTCCTCCGGCTTTTTAAGTTCGAACTGTCGGTCTGACGTGATGTAATTGTCGGCATGCAGCCGCGCGATCGGCTGATAGGTCTCGGGGTTCGCGTAGCGCCCCTGCGGATCAAGACACCGGTCCTGGATGTGCATGTGCACGACCCTGCCGATGACCAGCACACGCTTGTGGTAATCGAGGATCTGCTCGACCCTGCATTCGAAGCTGCATGGACTTTCGGCGATGCGGGCGGCATCGATCTGTTCGCACGCTATCGGCGTCAGGCGGGCAAAATCGAGCTCGTCGACTTCCGAGGCGAAGTTGACGCCACAGACGATCATCGCGTCGGCAAGCGCCATGTCGACCATGTTGACGACGAATTCGCCCGTTCGACGGATATTTGCGACGGTGTCCTTCTCGTCGCCATTGCCACGGTTCTGGATCCCGAGCACGACCAATGGCGGCTCATGGGAGAACACGTTGAAGAAGCTCATCGGCGCCGCATTGTTATGGCCGGCGACCGAACGCGTTCCAACAAGGGCGATCGGACGCGGGCCGATGAAGTTGGTCAGCAGTCGATAGCGGTCCGGAGGCGGAAGCGTGGTGAAATCGATGTTCATGTCCGGATCTCCTGGCTGCTTGTTGAAAAACTCATCGCTTCAGCGCTGCGACTGCACACACGCTCGCCGTCGACCACACTGGGGACCGACGGCGATGCGCGGCAAAGCGCGGCCGCGCAGATAGCACCGACACCGGCATATCTCTTTCGGCAGGAACGATCGCTTTTCAGGAAAGCATCGCCGGCTCTCCGGCCGGCAAAACGTACGTTGCGCATGCTGCCCTCCCCGACAGTGCCAATCGCCCATATAGAGCTATATTGCATCCATTATTATGTCA
>NZ_JAEPRP010000127.1:7727-21650 GCF_016652895.1 Ensifer sp. SSB1 | reverse complement strand
GATGTACGGTTCGACATCGCAACCGACAGGATCGCTGCAAGAATGATTGCGCCGCCCAATGCTCCGCTGGCGGAAAATCGCTCTCCGAGTAGCATCGCTCCGCCCAGCGCCCCGAAGACGCTTTCAGCGCTGACGATCACGGCGGCGTGACTTGCCGAGGTGAAGCGCAAGGCGGCAATCTGGATGCCGAAAGCGATCGCAGTGGAAAACACCCCGAGTACCACCAGTTCGGGGCCGGCCGCGGATACCGCGGCTGGTGAGAGGTTCCCTTCGACGGTCCCGAACAGAAGGGCGATGGCGGCACCCCCGAGGAACTGCGCCGCAGCCGCGGTGAGCGGACGCCCATGAACCTGCAGGTGCCGCCCCAGTTCGACGGCCCAAATCGCATAGCAGGCGGCCGAGATGATAGCGGTGAGGTCGCCACTGTTGAGTTCGGAAATCCCGCCCGACAAAAGCAGGGCGCCGACCACGGTCAGCACGGCGGCCACTGTGAGGTTCATTGTTGGACGTTCGCCGATAATTAGCCACGCGGCCAGTGGTGTCATCACCGTTGCTGTGCTGATCAGGAAGCTCGCATTCGTGACGGTGGCGCCGAGATAGCAAAGCTGCTGGAGGGTGACTGAGATGGCAAACAGTGCGCCCACTCTGGCCAAACTCGGGACAAAGCCCGACCGGGTCGGCAGTCGCCTTTCGGTCAAGACAAAGGGCAGCACAAGCAGCCCGCCGATCAGACAGCGCAGGCCCACCGCATTCAGCGCGTCGAGATGCTCAAGCACCGTCTTTTGCGCGACATTGCCGAAGCCCCACAAAGCGGCTGCAAACAACAACAACAAGTTGGCTCTTGTTCTGGACACTCGTCACCCCCTCGCGCCAACGCGTGTGTTGTGTCGGTCATCCCAATTCGGCGAATTAAAAATGATCGGCCGTCATGGTGACGCTTGGGCGGGGAGCGCTACAGTTCTTGAAACGTTAGTTTCACGTTAGAATTTCGTCAGAATGAGAGAGAAGATGCGAAGTGAAGGCGGCGGCACTGCAAAAAGAATGATTTTGCCCTCGCAGTGGCGGCTTTGATCCTGCTCGTCGTGTGGAAGACGTTACCGTGGATCGTTGTGGCACCTATGGCCATAGGCGGAACTGCTCTACACCTTTCTAGGCCTTAGCGCGGACCACTCCCATGAAGGTGGAAAAATCATGGCGCAAGAAGTCCGCTTCGCGCAATTGCGGACAGGCTGCTGAGCAAAGACAACCGAACTGTCGTGGTGATCGGTCGCCCGCCCAGCCGTAGCAACCTAAGTCAGATCACACCAAGTGCATCCATGGCTTGGGCAACTCTGACAAAGCCCGCAATGTTGGCTCCAAGGACATAGTCACCCGGCGCACCGTATTCGTCGGCTGTCTCTGCACATGCGTCGTGAATGTTGCGCATGATGGTGGCAAGGCGAGCCTCGGTCTGGTCGAATGTCCAACTGTCGCGGGATGCGTTTTGCTGCATTTCGAGCGCGGACGTCGCTACCCCACCGGCATTGGCGGCCTTGCCTGGTGCAAACAGAACGCCGGCTTCCTGGAAGATGCGGATGGCATCGGGCGTGGAGGGCATGTTTGCGCCTTCACCGACCGCCGTCACGCCGTTCGCAACGAGCTTCCTCGCGTCTTTTCCGGTCAGCTCATTCTGGGTGGCCGATGGCATTGCCACGTCACATGGGACATCCCAGATTGATCCTGCATCGGCGTTGACGAAGTAGACGCCCTTGCCCTTGGCTCGCAGATAATCGGAGATGCGGCCACGGCGAACCTCCTTGATCTCCTTGAGGAGCGCAAGGTCGATGCCGTTCTCGTCGACGATATAGCCGGAGCTGTCGGAGACGGCCATGACCTTGCCGCCTGGCGGGATGGTCGCCCGGAAACGATGGTCGTTGTTCCCTTGAGAAACGACAGCGAATGCTCGAATAATGCGCCCCCTACCTTTGTAGGAGTGAATGACGAATCACAGATCGATCAGCTTTCGAAACCTGAGGCCAAGGGGTCCCCACCCGCTGTCACATCTCCGGCAGGCCAGCCTTTCTGAAGCCGTCGACAAAGTGGTCTCGAACAGACGCATCGCGCAGCGGCTGGGAGCTGAGCCAATGGCCGATCGTGAAATGAGGGTGGGCGATCAGGAACAATTCTGCTTCTCGCCGCGCCTCCTCACGGTGGCCCAACTGCGCAAGCGTAGCAGCCAGGAATTTGCGTGAGTTGGTGCGATACGTGTCCTTCCTGCGGAGTGTAGCGGCTGCCGCCACATAGTCGCGCGCGGCGTATTGCGCCTGACCAAGATGACAAAGATACCAGCAGGTCGGATAGGGATTGAGCCGCAGCGCTTTTTCGATCTGCGCTAGTCCGTCGGCAACCCTGCCGTCCAGCACGGACATGTCGGACATGGCAGCCCAGGTGTCGGCGTGGTTGGGGTCCAGCTCCAGAGCCTTGGCGAAGGCCGCCTCCGATTCCTCCCATCGCCGCTCGTAAGCCAAAATGGTCCCCAGAACGTAGCGGCAGCCGGCATCGTTGGGATCGAGGTCGACCGCCTTCTGCGCGAACGTCGTCGCCATCCGACGGTTAGGATCTTCGGGCTCGCCGAAATGAGTCCAGGCAAGCCAACGGTTATAGGCGAGCAGACCGAGCGCCTCAGCATATGATGGCTCGAGCTCAACCGCGCGCTGTAGCAGCATATAGGCCTCACGCTCAGTTTGCGGCGACTCTTCCGTCAGCAGGCGGGCGCGCACACACAGATCATACGCCTCAAAGTTCTTCGGCCGATTGCGCTGCGTCGGGATGGTCAGCCGGCCGACGAGGGCTTCAACAATCTTGGCGTTAACTTCATCCTGCAATTCGAAAACATCTTCCACTGTCCTGTCAAACCGGTCGGCCCACAAGTGCTGGCCGCCAAGCGCGTCGATCAATTGGGCATTGATGCGGACACGGCCATTAGCGCGTCTGGCGCTCCCCTCGAGGACGTAGCGGACGCCGAGTTCCTGGGCGACCAGCCGTACGTCGAACGGCTTGCCCTTGTAGCCGTAGACGGAATTGCGCGCGATCACGAACAGGCCGGCGTTGCGGGAAAGGTCGGTGATCAGGTCCTCGGTCAAGCCGTCGACGAAAGGCGCGTCCGCTTCATCCCCACTCATATTCGTGAACGGCAATACAGCGATCGAGGGACATTCGGGCAGCGGCAATATGCTCTGTAGCGCATCCGGCCAATGCCACACGTGGACCGGGCGAACCAGGTTCTTTAGATGGCGTTCGCCTGCATCAAAGAACCGGTCGCCGATCTTGCCGACGATCTCGCCGTGAACTTTGGCTGAAATGCAGATACCTCCCGGTGCGGCCTGCGTCTCCAGGCGCGCCGCGACATTGACGCCGTCGCCAAGGACGTCTGAACCGTCGTCAATGACATCTCCCAGATTGACGCCTACACGCAAAAGCAGGCGCCGGTCTCCGGAGGCCTCAACACTAGTGCTGCCCCGTTGCATTTCCAACGCTGCTGCGACCGCGTCCACCGCGCTACCGAATTCGATTAGGAATCCGTCGCCCATGACCTTGAAGATGCGACCGTTGTGGCGCATCACGGCCGGCTCGATAACGCCAGAACGGAGTTCCCTGAGGTCCGCCAGCGTTGCTGCTTCATCAGCCTCCATCAGGCGTGAATATCCAACCACATCGGCAACGAGGATGGCGGCAAGGCGACGCTGAAGAGATTGATCCGTCATGTGAGGACAAGCCTAACGACCGAGTTCGCAAATTATTGTTCAGCCGCGGGTCAGTCACAAGTGGTAAGCGGTAACCTAGGCGACCTCCACCTCCATCGAGCCGGATTCCTTCTTTGTGACCGACGGCGTCGAAGTGGACGACACGGACATAAGTGTCCGCTCAAAGCAGACGGTTCTTGAACGTCTGGTAATGGGCAGCGAACGGGGTCTCGGCGGAAGTGCCCAGCTCTGTTCGCGACATGTCGCATCATCGCATGGCGAATTCGGATGGCCCCTGCACTCGGCGATCGTTTCTAACAAAACGCTATCAAGCCAATGATTGGTCGACTTCCCGCCCGAGCCGCAGCACCTCCGAAACGAGCAGGGCGAGATCTTCCGGGCGGGTGCGATGATTGCATATCGCCGCCCGCAAGCAGTGCTTCCCCCGGATCGTCGTGTCAGAAAGAGCAGCAATACCTTCCTCCTGCAGGCGCAGCATCACTTCGAGGTTGATTTCCTTTAGTCGCTCTTCGCTCTGCCCATCGGGCGCATAGCGAAAGCAGACGATGTTGACCTCGGGCTCTGTGACAAGTTCCAAAGGGGGCTGTGAGCGGACGAGGTCTGAAAGCCACGCAGCCTGCGCAATGTTTTGGTCAATCAGCCGGCCAAACTTGGCAACACCATGCTCCATCAGGGCCATCCAGACCTTCAGCGCTGCAAAGCCACGACTGGTCTGAAAGCCGAATTCGTAGAGCCATTGGCCGGAAGCGATGCCGCGTGACATGCCTTGGAGATATTCCGGCGAGACGGCAAATGTCTCCCGGTGCTTTGTCCGGTCCCGCACAAGCGCGCAACCGACTTCGAACGGGGCATGCAGCCATTTGTGCGGGTCGAGCGCGACGGAATCCGCCCGCTCGATACCCTTGACGCGCCAGGCGTTCCCAGGCGCGATTGCCACGAGCGCACCGATGCACCCGTCGACATGAAACCAGAGCTCCTCCTCTGCGGCGATCGCGGCCAAGGCGGTGAGATCGTCGACCGCGCCGGAATTGACCGTACCGGCAGTGCCAATGACGCAGGCAGGCCTGAAGCCCAGCGCGCGATCCTCGGCGATTGCCGCGCGAAGCGCCTCAAGGTCGATGCGGTAACGGGAATCGGTGGGGATCCGTCTGAGTGCCTTGTTGCCGAGGCCGAGCGTCTCGACCGCCTTGCGATGGCAGGAATGGACCTGGTCGGAGGCGTAGAAGCGCATTGGCTGCTTCAGGGCTGCGACACCCTCTTCGCGCAGATCAATCCCTGCCATGACGTTGCGGGCAACTGTTAGCCCAACCAAATTGGCCACAGAACCGCCGCTTACCAGCGTGCCGCTCGCCGTCTCGGGCAAGCCGATCATGTCGCGGAGCCAGCCGACGACCTGCTGGTCAACGAGGGCGGCGGCATGGCGGCCGCCCCCGAGATTGGAACCCTGGGTCGCTGCGAGGAAATCGCCGAGTGCTCCGGTGAAGTTGCCGGAACCCATGTACCAGGACCAGAACCGTGGATGGATGTTGCCCATCGGATAGGCGAGCACCGTGTCCTTCACCTGCCTGTAGACGTCTTCAAGCGGCATCGGCCGATCCGGGACCGGCGCCCGGTACAACGCTTCGATCTCCTCCGGCAGCGGTCTCCAGACCGGACGCTCGCGCACGCGGCCGAGATGGTCGATGGCATCGTCGACGATCCGGTGGGCGAGCACCGCGACGGACGACCAGTCCGCGGGGTCGAGAGTTTCCGGAGTTGCGAGCAATTCCGGCTGCTCCAGCGACCCCTCACTCGCATCAGACAATTGCGCTTCCATCGCCTTTTCCTCTATTCGGCCGCCAGCTGGAAGCCGGGGGTGGATCGCGACAACTCCATCTCCTCGTCATCCATGTCAGCCGGGATCGTTTCGAAGAGCGGCGTCGACAGATAGCGCTCCCCTGTGTCGGGCAGCATGCAGAGGATCACCGAGCCTGCCGGGGCATGCTCCGCGACCTGGCGCGCAACGCCGAAGGTCGCGCCGCCCGAAACGCCCGTGAAGATGCCCTCTTTCTGAGCAAGCGCCTTGGCCCATTCCATCGCTTTCGGACCGGCAATCGGGACGAGCTCGTCATAGTAGCGGTTGTCGACCGCCTCCTGCAGGACGTCGGGTATGAAGTCCGGTGTCCATCCCTGGATTGGATGCGGCTCGAAGGCCGGATGGCTGGCGGCCGGCGCACCGCCTGCCCCACGCTGCTGCACATGGCCGCTGCCGAGCAATTGCGCGTTGGCGGGTTCGGCAAGCACGATCTTCGTCTCGGGCCGTTCGCGGCGTAGCACGCGGGATACGCCGACGACCGTGCCGCCGGTACCGTAGCCTGTGACGAAGTAATCCAGGCGGGAGCCGGCAAAGTCATTGACAATCTCCCGTCCGGTCGTCGCCTCGTGGATCGCGGCGTTGGCTGTGGTCTCGAACTGCCGGGCGAGGAACCATCCGTTCTTCTCGGCGAGTTCCACTGCCTTGCGATACATCCCCAGGCCCTTCTCGGCGCGCGGCGTCAACACGACCTTGGCGCCCAGCATGCGCATCAGCCGGCGGCGCTCGACGGAGAAGCTATCGGCCATCGTGACGACGAGCGGGTAGCCTTTTTGCGCACAGACCATCGCCAATCCGATGCCGGTGTTACCGCTGGTGGCCTCGACCACGGTCTGTCCGGGCTTCAGCTTGCCGCTGCGCTCGGCCTCCTCGATGATCGCAACCGCGAGCCTGTCCTTCACCGACGAGGCCGGATTGAAGTACTCCGCCTTGACATAGATGGTCGCGTTGCCGACGCCGAGATTGTTGACGCGGATCGCCGGCGTGTCGCCGATCGTCTCCAGCACGCTGCCGAAAAGCCGCCCGCGGCCGCTCGTGGTTCTCAGTCCTGAATTGGTGGCCATTGCGTCCTCTCACTCTTCCGGATGCTAGGTTCGTCGAGGGATGCTAAAGTGCCGGCGTGGGAGCCCGCGTGGGAGTGCGCATGGGAATGGATGGCCCAGACGTGGTTTTTTCGGCAAAGGAGCTGGAACTGCGGCTCCTCGGGCCGATGAACCTCGTGCGCCGCGGTGTGGCCGTGCCGCTACCGCCGTCGCGCAAGGTGCGCGCGCTGCTCGCCTATCTGGCCGTCACGCCCGGTTCGGTTCCCCGTCAGCGGCTCTGCGATCTGCTCTGGCAAGTGCCGAGCGATCCGCGCGGTGAATTGCGCTGGAGCCTGAGCAAGATCCGCTCGCTCGTGGACACGGATGGCCGCAAGCGCGTGATCACCGCCGACGACCGGATTTCACTCGATCTCGAAGGCTGTGACGTTGACGTGCGCCACCTCCTGGAAGCAAGGCGGCGCGGTGTCCGAAACCTCGATCTGGAGGCATTACGAACAATTGCCAGGCGATGCGGAGGCGATCTGCTCGAAGGTGTCGAGATCGACAACAGCCCTGCCTTCGACCACTGGCTGACATCAGTGAGGAGCGAGTTTCGCCTGTACACGCTGGAGATCGCAGCAGAAATCGGCAAAAGAACACCCGTCGGCCGAGAGGACGGCTTGCCAGCCGCCCGGCAATGGCTCGACCTCGCCCCGCTCGACGCAGACGCAAACATCCGCTTCCTGGCGGAACTCTCCCACCGGCGGATGAGCGATGCCTGCACCCGGCATCTCGATACGGCAGCGCGCCTCTTTGCCGATGAGGGCGAGGACTTCGCACCGATCCAAGAGGCATGGGAACGCCTCCGGCCCCTGCCCCGGCAACCGGCGGTCGTCAACGTTTCTGACGGTGTTGGAAAGCCTCCCGAACCCGCCCACATGTCGACATCGCGCCGCGCCTCGATCGCCGTCATGCCGTTCCGCGAACTTGTCGCGGGCCCGGCTGGCCGGCACGATCTCGGCAGCGCGGTCGCGCATGACGTCATCAGCAAGCTGGCGCGCCTGCGCAGTCTCTTCGTGATTGCCCGCGGCTCCGTCTTTGCCATTGCCGGCGAGAGGCTCGAACTGCCCGACATCGGCCGTCGGCTCGGCGTCGACTACGTCGCCACCGGCTTCCTGGAGCAGCACGAACTCGGGATCGGAGTGACCGTGGAGGTCGCCGAGGCAGCCACCGCCCGTATCGTGTGGACCGAGCAGTTCGAAGCGCGCTCGGCCGAGCGCTTTGCCATCGTCGACGAGATCAGCAACAGCATCGTCTCGTCGATCGCGGCCGAAATCGAGAACGAAGAACGCAACCGCGCGATCCTGAAACATCCCGATTCGCTCGACGCCTGGGAGGCCTATCACCGCGGCCTCTGGCACATGTTTCGCTTCACCGCTGAGGAAAACGAACGCGCCGCCGAGTTCTTCCGGCTGTCGACCCGCCTCGATCCGACCTTCTCACGCGCCCATGCGGGCCTCTCCTTCACGCACTGGCAAAGGGCCTTCCAGCGCTGGGGCGACCGCGACGGCGAAATCCGACATGCGCTCAAGGCCGCCGGGCAGAGCCTGTTGATCGACGACCAGAACCCCGCCGCACACTGGTCGATGGGACGTGCCCTCTGGCTGACCGGAGACCACGACCAAGCGGTGCGCGAACTGGAGCATTCGGTCCATCTCAGCCCCAACTTCGCCCTCGGCCACTATGCGCTCGCCTTCGTGCACTCCCAGTCCGGCGATCCCAACGCGGCGATCGCTGCGTCCGATCATTCGCGGCTCTTAAGTCCCTACGATCCCCTGCTCTTTGGTATGCTCGGAACCCGCGCTATTGCCCTCATCCGGCTGGGCGCCTTTGAGGAGGCGGCAACTTGGGCGGTCAAGGCAGCAGCCCGCCCGAACGCGCATGTCCACATCCTCGCGATTGCCGCCCATTGCCTTGCGCTCGCCGGGCGCATCAGTGAGGCTCGTAGCTTCGCAGCCAAAATCCGGCTCCAAAACCCGGACTACCGAACGGACAATTTCCTCGACGCCTTCCACTTCACGCCCGAGATCATCTGCCAATACCGCAAAGCGGCGGTCTTGGTTGGGCTGGATACCTGAATGATAGACCGAGAAGCTTGGCGCCGGACGTGGTATTTCGGTACTCGACGCCTTCTACCGGGGGTAATCGCCGCCGGAACAGCAAACGGACGTTCGGCAACATCTTGCAACGCGTGAGGAGCCGGCGGCCGAAATCGTGGTCAGAAGGAGATCAGGAACGATGGCGTGGCTTGCCTTGCTCCGCCGTCACCAACTTGAATGTTCAATGATGATTCAGACTGTTGCCCATAGGTTTCTGTGCATGACTCATGCGAGATGCGCGTTCAGCGGCCGATGGGGCGACCTACGCGCTTACACTTAGCCTAGTTCGAAAGAAACCGATCTTGGCTTTGACCGTTCCGCACACACCAGTCGATGGCGGAGGGGAGTGGGGGTCGAACCCACCCGGGACAGGCTCGCTGCCCCAACCGGATTTGAAGTCCGGCCGTCCCACCGGAGACGATTCCCTTCCTCAGCGCGCAAACAGATCGCTGCGATGGGGATTTATGCGACGCATGTCTCCCCTGCGCAAGGTGAGGCCAAGACGGTCGTAGAAATCGAGGATTTCGATGGCGACCTTGCGGCCGTTGTGCACCCGGTCGCGAAAGTCGGGCGCGGTGAACCAGCCGTCGTCCGCCTTCGCTGCCACCTCGATCACGATGGCTGCCATCTCCTCGACGACCGCACGGGCGAAAAAATGGTCGTGCGCGATCTCGTGGGTCTGCCCGAGCCGTTGGGCGAGTTTCAGCACGCGCCTTATGTCGCGCTCCTCGGCATTGAGAATGGCTGTGAAATCGCGCACGCGCGGTGGCCGGAAGCGGCTGTCGTCGACGAGATGCGGATGGATCCGCTGCCAAAGATCTTCGTCCGCCGGCGACAGCCGGACCTCGTGGCCCGGCAGCCGCAGGAAGGCGCCGTCGAGCACGATTCGACCTGCATCCGCTTCGTCCCTTAGGAATGCGAGGAAGCTTGTCGGCGGCAGGCGCGGTTTGAGCAGGAGCCGCAGCCGCTCGCGGCCGATGCCGGCAAGCTCCGGGTTTTCTGCGTGGAAGGCTGCGAGTGTCTCGGTCAGGCTCGTCCGCAATCCGTCCACCGCTGCGCACGAGAGCGCATGGTCACCGATGGCCTTCGCCCCGGCGGCACAAAGGAGCCCGGAAAGTGCGTCCTCGCCCAGGCCACGGTCGCGAAGGAAAGCCGCAAGATCGATCGGCGCGATGTCGGACAGGGCGGAAAGGGCGGAGGCCGGTTCCTTATTGCCAGAGGCGATAAGGAAGGCCAGGCGCTCGGGCGTGCCTCGCTTTCGCGCCGGCGGGCGCAGGTCGAGAAAGCGGCCGCCGCCGATCGTCCGGCTGGCCGAGGTGTCGCGCAGGATGAAGCGGTCGGCGATGGTCGCGGCGATGGGGCGGTCGAGGACCAACTGCACCAGGCCGTCTGTTCCGGGATCTAGCGGGCCGGCAAGGGGTACGATCCGCGCGCCGACTTCTGTCGCGTGGGTGTGCAAGCGAACGGGAAACCAGGTGCCGATCGACTTGGTCTCCGAGGCAAGCACGCGGACCTCCGCGTCGATCCGGTCCGTCGGGGCGTGCAGTGCCGGCGCGAGGACGACGTCGCCGCGCCGGATCCCCTGCTTCGTCACGCGTTCGCCGGCAAGGTTCAGCGCACAGCGTTGGCCGGCACGCCCCTCGACCGCCTTGCGGTTCTGCGCGTGGATGCCGCGTATGCGGGCGGTCAGCCCGGAAGGGCTGACGATGACCGTATCGTCGAGCTTCGCACGGCCGCCGAGCACCATGCCTGTCACCACGGTGCCGGCGCCCGCAAGCGTGAAACTGCGGTCGACGGCAAAGCGCAGTAGGCCGGCATCGTTGCGGGCGGCGGTTTCTGCCTCGGCGGCGGCGAGGCCGGCGCGCAGGGCCTCGATACCTTCGCCGGTGAGGGCGGAGACGGCAAGGATCGGCGCCTTTGCGAGATACGTGCCGGCAAGGCAGGTCCGGATCTCTGAGGTCACCGCCGCTCGCCGCTCAGGCCCGGCGAGATCGGCCTTGGTGAGCGCGACGATACCTCTGGTAATATCGAGCAGGTCGAGGATCGCGAGGTGTTCGCGCGTCTGCGGCATCATCCCATCGTCGGCGGCGACCACCAGCAGCGCGAAATCGATGCCGCCGGCGCCGGCAAGCATGGTGTGGATCAGCCGCTCGTGACCCGGCACGTCGACGAAGCCCGTGATCGTCCCGCCGCCGAGGTCGGCATAGGCAAAACCAAGGTCGATGGTGATGCCGCGGGCTTTCTCCTCGGCAAGGCGATCGGCATCCGTGCCGGTCAGAGCCTTCACCAGTGCCGTCTTGCCGTGGTCGATATGCCCTGCGGTTCCGACGATCATAGTGCTGCCAGGGCCGCGATCAGCATCTCGTCGCTTTCCAGGCAACGCAGATCGAGGATCAGCGCGCCATCGCGAATATGACCGACGATCGGGACCGGTAGAGCGCGAAGCCTTGTGGAAAGCCGTTCCGGCGCGTCGCCGCCGCTGCCTGTCAGCCGCAGGCCGGCGCTCGGGATCGTATCGACCGGCAAGGCGCCGGAGCCCACTTGGCTCTCACACGCACAGAATGTTGCCGAATAGCCGTGCGGCTTGAGCAGTGCATCGATTGCCGGAGCGAGACGGTCCGCCTGCGCGGCGATCTCGGCCTCCGGTCGGGAAAGGAAGCGCAGCGTCGGCAGCCGCCCCTTCAGCCGGTCGGGATCGCGGTAGAGCTTCAGCGTCGCTTCGAGCGCGGCGATGCGGATCTTGTCGAGACGAACGGCGCGTTTTAGCGGGTTGCGGTTGATGGCGGCGATGAGATCGCGGCGGCCGACAATAAGGCCCGCCTGCGGCCCGCCCAGCAACTTGTCGCCGGAAAACGTGACGAGATCAGCGCCCTCGGCAACCGCTTCGGCCACCGTCGGTTCGCGCCGCAATCCGAAGGCTGAGAGATCAATGAGTGATCCGGATCCGAGATCGTTGAGCAGTGGCACCCCGGCCTTGCGGGCAATTTCGGCCAGCTGCGGCGCCGGCACCTCGGCGGTAAATCCTTCGATCCGGTAGTTGGACGTGTGGACCTTGAGGATGACGCCGGTCTCTGACCCGATGGCTCCTTCGTAGTCACGCGGGTGGGTGCGATTGGTGGTCCCTACCTCCACCAGCCTGGCGCCGGCGCGGGCCATGATGTCGGGCATGCGGAACGCGCCGCCGATCTCGATCAGTTCGCCGCGCGAGACGATCGCCTCACGGCCGTCGGCGAGCGTGTTGAGTGCGATCAGCACGGCGGCGGCGTTGTTGTTGACGATGGTGGCGTCTTCGGCGCCGGTCAGCTCGCGAAGCAGGCCGCGCAGATGGTCGTCGCGCTGCCCGCGCCCGCCGCCCGAAAGGTCGAACTCCAGCGCCAGCGGGTTGGCCATCGCGGCGCTTGCGGCGCGCACGGCTTCTTCGGCCAGGATGGCGCGGCCGAGATTGGTGTGCAGCACCGTGCCCGTGAGGTTTATGAGCGGGCGAAGGGCGGAGCGGGCGGCCGCCGCCAGTTCCGCGGCAACTCGGCGCGGCAGGTCGGCTGCAAGGGTTGCCCCATCCTCGCCCGCACCGATTTTCTCCCGCGCGAACTCAAGCCCGGCGCGGACGGCCGTGACGACGGCAAGGCGGCCATGTTCTTCCGTCAGCGCCAGTCCCTCTGGCGAGGTCAGCATCTGGTCGACTGAGGGAAGCACGCGATAATCCGGCATCAATACCCCGCGAGATAGGGGTTGAAACCGCCGCGGCGAAACTCGGTATCCTTCATCAGGATATCGAGGCCGAGGCTGCCGACGTCGTCTGCGATCGGCTCGAGGCTCGGGTTTTTCACCTGGTAGAAGATCTTGACCCAGGAATGGCATTCCCGGCAGGTTTCGGCCTTCACGGTCGCTTCCGACGTCTCGACCGAACGATAGCTGATGCCTTTGGTCGAACCGCAACAGAGGCACTTCACCCGCACCTCGTTCCATTGCGTGGCGCAGCAGGCGCAGGCTGCATAGCGCACGTTCTCGACGCCCTGTGTGCCCACGACCGACGACGTCGCAGGCCGGCCGCCGCAGGCGGGGCAGACGCCAAGGCCGACAGGGACGAGCGCTTCCACATCGAGCGTCGCGGCGAGCCGCGCCATGTGCACCTGCACCGCGGCTGCGACGAAGAGATGGGGAGCGGCGCTGTCTTCCGGAACCTGATCCGAAAGGATGTTGGCAAGCAACCAGCGTCGGTCGCTGTCCTCGGCAGCTCGCACCGCGTCGAGCGCCAGCCGGGCGGGGTCGGGCATGGCAATGTCGGCGGCACCTTCCAAGAGAGCGTCGAGAGTCGCGGAAAGGCCGGGGTCGTTTACAAGCGCCAGCCGGTCGATCGGCGGCATCGCAGCGTGCGCCGCCTCGGCAATACGCGCCGATGTCGGCGCCATGACGGGCGGAAGGGTTACTGCCAAGCGAGCCTGGAGTTTGGAGAGCGCCGCAAGGAAGGTGAGATAAGGCGCAAGCGCGTTGCTTTCGGCAAGAAACGCGAAGCGGCGCGCGCGCGTCTGGAACAGTTTGACCGGCTCGGGCAGGAAGGCCAGCGGCGGTGTCGGCACGCCGCCGATGAGGGAGGGATCGGGTTGTACGTCTTCAGCCATCGCATCTCCGGCAATCCGGCGGAGATGCCGGATCATGCAGCATACACGGTGCTACAGCGACCATTGCGCGCCTGACCGGACGCGCGGCGCTGTAGGAGACGTTCATTTTGACGGGTCGGAGCCCTGGCGTCCAGCCAGTTCGCGCAGCCATTTGCGATGATGGCGAAAGGCCCAGCCGCCGGTAACGGTGCCGCGGGTCATCGCCCGGATCGTGCCGCGCGTCCAGATCGCCGCATAGACATGGACGATGAAGATCAGGATCGTGAAAAGTGCTGCGAGCGAATGCACGGCGACCGCGATACGGCGAACAGGAATGGAAACGAGATCGGGGAAGTACTGCTCCCAGATCATGATGCCGGTCGTCACGAGCACAACGATCAGACCGGACATGCCCCAGAAAACCATCTTCTGCCCGGCATTGTACTTGCCGAGTTCGGGCAGGCTCTCCTCGTTGCCCTGGAGTAGATCGCCGAACTTGCGGCTCCATTCCACATCTTCGCGCCGCGGCAGATTGAGCTTCCACATCTG